>JAYSFH010000098.1:708-4242 GCA_041913405.1 Dongia sp.
TTGCCCATCCAGAAGGCGACGCGGCCGACCACCCGCCCGTCGCGCAGCACCGCGAAATCATGCGCATCGCCGCGGCTGGTGGCGGCAACGCTCTCCGCGACCCAGGTCTCGGTCTCGGCCATCTCGACATGCGGCACCGTCGACCAGAAGCGCATGGTCTCGGCGTCCGAGAGCATCGCGTGCAAAGCCGGCGCGTCGTAATTCGCCAGGCGCCGCAGGATCAGGCGCGGGGTCTCGATGATCGGATCGCTCATGGCCGCAAGGTGGGATCGAACTTCACCACCTCGGCATTCTTCACGTCGAGCCCGGTCAGGGTACGAATGAAGCCCCAGTGGCTGACCACGCCGACATGGCGCCAGTCCTGGAGCCGGGCGGCCTTCGCCCGGAAATCGTTGCAGCGCCGGTGTACGGATTCCTGCGGCTCGTTCTCCGGCCACCAGATCTCCTCGAGATGGGTGAAATCCAGCGCCGGCCATTTCTCGGCCAGCGTGCTGATGGGCGTGCCGATGTCGCAGGTCCAGCAGGCATGCTCATGCACGATCGGCTCGACCTCTACCGGCAGCGCCAGTTCCTCGGCCAGGATCGCGGCGGTTTCCAGGGCGCGGGTATAGGGGCTGGTGATCAGCCGCTGGATCGGATGGCCGTCGCGCCGGATCACCGCTGCCGCGCGGCGTACCTGCTCCTTGCCCTGGGCGGTGAGCTTGGGGTCGGCGATACCGGGATCCCGGCGGGTGCGGTTGAAGACGGCGTTGAACTCGGACTCGCCGTGACGGATCAGGATCATGTGCCGGAGGACCCATCCTTCAGGCGGGGTTGGTCGGGTTCGGGCGCGTCCGGGTCCAGGTCCGAATCAACAACCGAATACTCGCCCTCGATCACCCCGCCGCGGTTGCCGCCGGGGGCGGGATTCGGCTGCGTGCCGAAGCCGCTGCCATAGACCTTCACGTCAAAGTGACGGGCGGCGCGGCGCAGCAGGAGGTTGCGGGTCCAGGGCAGGAACAGGAAGACGGCGATGATATCGCTGATGAAACCGGGGATGGTCAGCAGGAAGCCGCCCAAAGCGAAGCAGGCCGCGTCGATCAGGGTATGGCCGGGCTCCTCGCCGCGGGCGAGCGCTAACCTGAGGTTCACCACCGCGTTCAGTCCCACCCGCTGGATCACCATGATGCCGAGGATCACCCCCAGGACCACCAGGCCCAGCATCGGAATCACGCCGATCCAATAGGAAACCAGGACAAAACCCGGAATTTCCAGGAAAGGCAGCATAACGGCGGTCAAAGTTACGAACCGGGTCATAGTTGTTGGCGGGGCCAAGGCTTCCTATGTAAAATGCAAATCAATGCTTTACTCTGTTCCGGAGGGGCGTTCTACCCGTCCCGCCGTTGCTTCCAACGAGATGGATAGGCATCGAAGCCGAACGTGTTTACCGAAATGGACCTGATTATCTTCGCCGTCCTCGCTGTGTTCCTGGGCTGGAAGCTTTATACGGTGCTCGGCCGGCGCACCGGCAATGAGCGTTCGATCGATCCTTTCATGACCAAGCCGGGCTCCGCGCCCACCGCAACCCCCAACAGCGAGGCGACGGCCCGCGCGCCGCGCCTGGACGCGCCGGCCAACGAGGACGCCCCGCAGCCGCGCGAGGAGCGCAACGTGCTGCCGCGCGAGCAGCGGCAGCTGGAAGCCGTGATCGCGCAGGCGCCGGAATCCGCCCGCAAGGGGCTGGAGGCGATCCGCGCCGCCGATCCGGAATTCGACGCCGTCTCCTTCCTGGCCGGCTCGAAGATCGCCTTCGACATGATCTTGTCCGCCTTCGCCGCCGGCGACGCCAATGGGCTGAAGCCGTTGCTGGCGCCCGAGGTGATGCAGCAATTCGGCTCGGCCATCAGCGACCGCTTGCGCCGCAAGGAAAGCTTGAAGACGACCTTGGTCGGCATCATCGGCCTCGAGCTGCTGGATGCGGAGATGAAAGGCCCCGACGCGCGGGTCAAAGTGAAGTTCATCTCACAGCAGGTCAACGTGACCCAGGACAGCGAGGGCCGGATCGTCGATGGCCACCCCAACGAGGTCGCGACCATCACCGACATCTGGACCTTCAGCCGCCCGGTGACGGCGCGCGATCCGAACTGGGTCCTGATCGGCACCGAAAGCCCGAACTGACGTTCGAAGCGACGGGGGATTCATGCAGGCTCGGCAGGCAGGCCAGCAACGCCGCCCGGGGAAGCGCCGCAGCCAGCCGCATCGTCCCCAGGGGCATGACAAGGGCACGCCGCACAAGGGCAAGAAACGCAGCGTCAAGCATCCCGTCGCCAAGAAGCAAGCTCCTGCATCATGGTCGTCATTCCTTCACGCTGGCGTCGCTCGGCCTGCTGATGTTGGTGGCGTCCTGCGCAACGCCGCGGGTCGGCGAGGCGCCGGACCACAGCCTCGCTCTGGTCGCGACCGACTTCGATTCCCTGCCCGGCTGGGATCGGGACAGCATCGCCGAAGCCCTGCCAGCCTTGCAGAACAGCTGCACCGCCTTCGCGAAATGGCCGGACGAGAAAGCCGTCGGCAAGCTCGGCGGCCAGGCCGGCGACTGGCGCCCGGCCTGCAATGCCGCGATGCAGGTGTCGGCCGGCGACAACACCGGCATGGCGATCTTCCTGAAGACCTATTTCCAGCCCTACCGCGCGCTCGACCGCACCACCGACCAGGGCCTCTTCACCAGCTATTACGAGACCGAGCTCGACGGCGCGCGGGCGCGCGGCGGGGCCTATACCGTTCCGCTCTACAAGGCGCCCAACCCGCCGGTTACCTTCACCCGCGCCGAGATCGACAACGGCGCGCTGGCCGGCAAGGGCCTGGAGCTCATGTGGCTCAAGGATCCGGTCGATGCCTGGATGCTGCATATCCAGGGCTCGAGCGTGGTGAAGCTGCCGGACGGCAAGATCACCCGGATCGGCTATGCCGGGAACAACGGCCATGACTTCGTGCCGGTCGCACGCCTCATGATCCAGGAAGGCCTGATCCCCAAGGGCCAGGCTTCGATGCAGTCGGTCAGGGCCTGGCTGCAGGCCCATCCCGCCGAGGCCCGGGCCTGGATGCAGAAGAATCCGCGCTACATCTTCTTCCGCGAGCTCGACACTTCGGCCGGCATGCCGACAGGGCCAGCGGGCGCGCTGGGCGTGACGTTGACGCCGACCCGCAGCATGGCGGTCGACCCGGCTTTCATGCCCTTGGGGGTTCCGGTCTGGCTCGACACCCATGCTCCGGACGGCACGCCGCTCCAGCGGCTGATGGTGGCCCAGGACGTGGGTTCGGCGATCAAGGGGCCGATCCGCGGCGATCTCTTCTGGGGCACCGGTGAAACCGCCCTGGAATTTGCCGGGCGGATGAAAAACAGCGGCCGCTACTATGTCCTGTTGCCGAAAACCGTGGCGACGCGTAACACCTTGACCGTCAGCGAGCTCAACACCGACGGACCGAATTGAGTATGCCGCCTGCCGCCAAGGGCCAGCGTGTCGCCCTGTTCGTCACCTGCCTGGTCGATCTGTT
>JAYSFH010000098.1:4296-10078 GCA_041913405.1 Dongia sp.
CGACACCCAGGCGATCGCCCGCAACACCATCCAGGCCTTCGAGGGTTACGACTATATCGTGGCCCCGTCGGGCTCCTGCGGCGGCATGCTGCATTGCCATTATCCGGAGCTCCTGGCCGACGATCCGAAATGGGCCGCCCGCGCCGTCGCCTTCGCCGCGCGCAGCTACGAGCTCACCCAGTTCCTGGTCGAGGTCGCCAAGGTCAAGCTCGACGCCTCATTCCCGTCGCGCGTCACCTATCATGACTCCTGCTCCAGCCTGCGCGAGATGGGCGTGAAGACCCAGCCGCGTGACCTGCTCGGCCAGGTGAAGGGCTTGCAGCTCTCGGAACTCGCCGAGACCGAGGCTTGCTGCGGCTTCGGCGGCACCTTCTGCGTCAAGTTTCCCGACATCTCCAACAAGATGGTCGAACGCAAGACCGCCGACATCACGGCGAGCGGCGCCGACACTCTGCTGGCCGGCGATCTCGGCTGCCTGATGAACATCGCCGGCAAGCTGAAGCGCGAAGGCAGCGCCGTCAAAGTTCGGCATGTCGCGGAAGTACTGGCCGGCATGACCGCCGATGCCGCCATCGGGGATGCGGAGTAGCGCCATGGTGCAGCCCAACGCCAATGCTTTTGCTGCCGAATCCACCAAGGCGCTCGCCGATCCGCAGCTCCAGGAAGCGCTGAGCGTCCTGCGGGTCCAGTCGATCCCGAACCGCTTGAAGGCCGCGAACAACCTCGCGGAGTTCGAGCTGCTGCGCGACCGCGCGCGCGACTTGAAGAACCACATCCTCGGCCATCTCGATGAATACCTGCTGCAGTTCGAGGCGCAGGTGAAGGCATCCGGCGGCGAGGTCCATTGGTGCAGCGATGCCGAGACCGCGCGCCAGACCGTGCTCCGGCTCTGCCGCGAGGCAAATGCCAAGACGGTCACCAAGGGCAAGACGATGATCGGCGAGGAGATCGGCATCAACGATTTCCTCGAGGCGAACGGCATCGAGCCGGTCGAGACCGATCTCGGCGAATACATCATCCAGCTCCGCCACGAGATCCCGAGCCACATCATCGGCCCCGCCCTGCACGTCACCAAGCGCCAGGTCGAGGAGACTTTCCGCGAGCATCACACCGATCTCGACGCCAACCGTTCTCTGGAAGAGCCGGCGGCGCTCATGGCCGAAGCCCGCGCCAAACTGCGCGACCGATATTTCGAGGCCGATGTCGGCATCACCGGCGCCAACTTCCTGATCGCGGAAACCGGCTCGACGGTGATCGTCACCAACGAGGGCAACGGCGATCTGACGCAGACCCTGCCGAAGATGCACATCACCATCACTTCGATCGAGAAGGTCGTCCCGACTCTCGAGGATGCAATGACGCTGCTCCGCGTGCTGCCGCGCTCGGCGACGGGCCAGGAGTTCTCGGTCTATGTCACCTTCTCGACCGGACCGCGCCGTCAGACGGATCCGGATGGACCGAAGGCCTTCCATGTCGTGCTGCTGGACAACGGGCGGAGCTCCTATCTCGGCGGACCGATGCAGGAGATGCTGCGCTGCATCCGTTGCGGCGCCTGCATGGATCATTGCCCGGTCTATCACGCGGTCGGCGGCCATGCTTACGGCTGGGTCTATCCGGGGCCGATCGGTTCGATCCTGACCCCGGCGCTGGTCGGCGTCGAGAACGCGAAACATCTGCCGCACGCCTCGTCGCTTTGCGGCCGCTGCGAATCCGTCTGCCCGGTGCGGATCCCGATTCCGAAGCTGCTGCGGCACTGGCGCGAGGAGGAATTCTCCCGCGCCATTACGCCGGCCACGCAGCGCTCGGGCCTTGGCCTCTGGGCCTGGTTTGCCAAACACCCGAAGATGTACCGGCTCGCCGCGCGCTGGGGCACGCGTATCCTGCGCTTGATCGCCGATGGCCGTGGCAGCGTCGCGACCCTGCCGCTGGCCGGTGGCTGGACCAAGCATCGCGACTTCCCGACGCCGCAAGGCAAGACGTTTCACGACCAGTGGAAGGCACGCAAACGCGCATGAGCACGGACCGCGACCGCATGCTGGCGACGATCCGCGCCGGCGTCTCCCGCTCGCCCACCAAAGGCGCGCCGAAGCCGGGGCCGCTGGTGCCGCAACGCGGTCAGCAGACAGGGCGCGCGCTGGTCGATCTGTTCCGCAAGCAGGCCGAGGCCGCTTCCGCCACCGTGGTCGAGGTCGCCCGCGCCGAGGACGTGCCGGCGGCCGTCGCCGAATATCTGCGCGGCCGCAATCTGCCGCCGCAGATCAAGCTGGCACCCGACGCGCGGGTCCAGGGCCTCGACTGGAAGAGCCAGCCATTGCTCGAAACCAGCAGCGGCGCCAGCGACGGCCACGATCCCGCCTCGGTCACGCCGGTCCTGGCCGGCGTCGCCGAGACGGGCACCCTGATGGTGCATTCCGGTGGCGCGACGCCGAACACCCTGCACTTTCTCCCCGAGACCCATATTGCCGTCGTCTATGCCGACGAGCTGGTCGGCACCTATGAGGAAGGCTGGACCGCCCTGCGTGCGCAACAGGGCGGCGATCTCGCCAACGGTGCCATGCCGCGCACGGTGAGCTTCGTGACCGGCCCGTCCCGGAGCGCCGATATCGGCAAGATCCTGCTGATGGGCGCCCATGGCCCGAAGCGGCTGCATGTCATCCTGGTCGATGCCCCGAAACCCTCCGCGCGACCGACTCACTGAAGCCTGATGGCACGCCGCCCGATCAGCGACGAAGAGCGGGCGCTCTGGCAGATGATCGCCAAGACCGCGGTGCCGCTGAAGCGGCGCCGCAAGTCCGAGCCCAAGCCTGCGCCGGTGCCGCCGGAAAAAGCGGCGCCGAAACTCGCAAAGCCGAAGACCAAGGCACCGCCGCCAAAGGCGCCCGCGCCGGTCGCATCGCCGCCGGTCCGACCGCATGAACTGACGCACGGCCACGCGGTCGGCATCGACAAGCGCCAGGCGGAGCGCTTCCGCCGTGGCAAGACGCCGATCGAAGGCAAGATCGATCTGCACGGCCGCACCCAGCAGGAGGCGCATGACGACCTGCACCACTTTCTCGCCCGCGCCCACGCTGCAAGCAAACGCATGGTTCTAGTGATCACCGGCAAGGGCATCACCGGCGCGAAATCCGGCGTGCTGCGCGAGAACGTGCCGCGCTGGCTGAACGAGCCGAGCCTGCGCCGCCACGTTCTCGCCTTCGACTACGCCGAGCCGCAGCACGGTGGCCAGGGCGCGCTCTATGTGCTGCTGAAGCGGAAGAAGGAGGAGCGGCGATGACTCCCTTCGGCCAGCGGTTGCGGGATCTGCGGCAGCAGCACGGCCGCGCGCTGAAGGACATGGCGCGGGCCTTGAAGGTGTCCTCAGCCTATCTTTCGGCGCTCGAGCATGGGCATCGGGCGCAGCCGAAGCCGGGCTTCGTGCAGCAGGTCGCGGCCTACTTCAACCTCGCCTGGGAGGAAGTGGACGAGCTGAAGGCCCTGGCCGAGCTCTCCGATCCCAAGCCCAGCATCGAAACGCGTGGCCTCTCGCCGCTCGCCACCGAAGTGGCGAACCGGCTACGCAAGAAGATCAAGCTGCTGGACGAGGCGGCGCTGAAGGCGATCCTGAAGCAGCTCGGCAAGTGATGTCAGCTTCCGGTCATCACACTTGATCGGAACCCTTGCCGGTTGCGTTGCGTTCGCGTAAGCCTCGTCCCATTCCGCCCCGCCCTTTCCCTGAGGTTTCATGAACGACTGGATTTCGGCCATCATCCTTGGCGCGATCGAGGGCTTCACGGAATTCCTGCCGATCTCTTCCACGGGCCATCTGATCCTGGCCGGCGAGCTCCTGGGTTTCCAGGATTCGACGGGCAAGGTGTTCGAGGTGGTGATCCAGCTCGGCGCCATTCTCTCGGTCGTGGTGTTCTCCTTCGGGCGACTCTGGAAGGTGCTGGTCGGCTTGCCGAGCGAGCCCGGCGCGCGGCGCTTCGCGCTTGCGGTGCTGCTCGCCTTCCTGCCGGCGGTGGTGCTGGGCCTGGTGTTCCACGATTTCATCAAGCAGGTGCTGTTCTCGCCCTGGGTGGTTTGCGTGACGCTGGTGCTGGGCGGCATCGCGATCCTGGCCATCGAGCGCATGGCGCCGCGCCCGCGCTACAAGAGCATCGAGGACATCCCGATGCGGACCGCGCTCGGGATCGGCTTCTGCCAGGCGCTGGCGATGATCCCCGGCATCAGCCGGTCCGGCGCCACTATCCTCGGCGGTGAACTGCTCGGCGTCGATCGCCGGGTCGCCACCGAGTTCACCTTCTATCTCGCGATCCCCACCATGCTCGGCGCCAGCGTGCTCGACCTCTACAAGGCGCGCGACGACCTCACCACGGACGGCCTGGGCCTGATCGCGGTCGGTTTCGTCACCGCCTTCATCGTGGCGATCCCGGTGGTCAAAGGCCTGATTGGCTTCGTCGGCCGCTACGGCCTGGCACCCTTCGCCTGGTACCGAATCGTCTTCGGCCTCGGCTTCGCGGCCTGGCTGCTCTACGCCGGCTGACTTATGCCGTCACCCGCGGGCTTGACCCGCGGGTCCCGTGCCGAGCGCAGTCGGCTGGAGATGGCCGGCCCCGTCCGCGAATGCGGACATTCGTCCGCTCCGCGAATGCGGACATTCGTCCGCTCCGCGAATGCGGACATTCGTCCGCCGAGCCCGGCCACGACGCTGTTTGCGCTTACAAAATGAACTTGGAGAGATCCGTGTTCTTCGCCAGCGGTGCGACCTTGTCCTTCACCATCTGGGCATCGATGCGGATGGTCTTGCCGCTCTGCTCGCTGGCGGTGAAGGAGACCTCTTCCAGCAGGCGCTCCATCACGGTCTGAAGCCGGCGTGCGCCGATATTCTCGACCGTCGAGTTGATGTCGGTGGCGAGATCGGCCAGTGCATCGATCGCCTCATCGGCGAAATCGAGCGTCACCTGCTCGGTCTTCAGCAGCGCGACATACTGCTTGATCAGGCTGGCTTCCGGCTCGACCAGAATGCGCTTCATGTCCTCGCGGGTGAGCGCATTCAGCTCGACGCGGATCGGCAGGCGGCCCTGCAGCTCGGGCAGCAGGTCCGAGGGCTTGGCCAGGTGGAACGCGCCGGAGGCGATGAAGAGGATGTGGTCGGTCTTGACCGGGCCATGCTTGGTGGAGACCTGGGTGCCTTCGATCAGCGGCAGCAAGTCGCGCTGCACGCCTTCCCGGCTGACGTCGGCGCCGACCCGGCCGGATTCCGACCGCGCGCAGATCTTATCGATCTCGTCGATGAAGACGATGCCGTGCTGCTCGACCGCGCGGATCGATTCCGCCGTCACCTTCTCGAGGTCCAGCAGTTTCTCGCTCTCCTCGGCCACCAGCACCTCGTAGGAATCGGCAACCGACATCCGGCGTGGTTTCTGCCGCCCGCCGCCCAGCGCGTTGCCCAGCACCTCGTTCAAGTTGATCATGCCCATGCTGGCGCCGGGCATGCCGGGAATGTCGAAGGTCGGCAGATTGCCGCCGCCGCTGTCCTTGACGTTGATCTCGATCTCTTTGCCGTCGAGCTCGCCGGAGCGCAGCATGCGGCGGAACTTGGCGCGGGTCTCGGCGCCGGCATCGGTGCCGACCAGGGCGTCGAGCACGCGCTCCTCGGCCAGGCCCTCGGCCTTCGCGGTCACCTGGCGCTTCGCCTTCTCCTTCGTCATCGCGATCGCGATCTCGACCAGGTCGCGCACGATCTGCTCGACGTCGCGGCCGACATAGCCGACCTCGGTGAACTTGGTGGCCTCGACCTTCA
>JAYSFH010000099.1:0-10064 GCA_041913405.1 Dongia sp.
AAGCGACGACGCGCCCGTGCAACAGGATGCAGGCGACCTGGATCTGGTGCATGGCGAAGATCATTGCGGTCGAGGCGCAGGAGCGGCCGAGCAGATGGCAGATGGCGAAGATCTCCGAGAAAGCGAGGCCCGGGCCGCCGAGTTCGATCGGGACCAGGGCGCCCAGCAAGCCGGCTTCCTTCAATGCAGTGATTGTCTCGATGGGGAATCGCGAGTCGAGATCGACCGCGGCGGCATGGGGCGCAGCGACGTCAATCGCGATCCTGCGGGCGCTCTCCAGCGGGCTGAGCAGGCGTTGGCTCATATGCTCTCCTTGACGCGCAGCGTGTCGATCGCAGCGGCAATCGCGGCCACGGATTCGAAGGTCTTGCGGTGCATCATGTGATCGGCGAACTCGATGCCGAACGCTTCCTCGAGCGCCAGGATCACATCGACCGAGGCCAGCGACGTCATCCCCGCATTGAACAGATTGGCGTCGTCAGCCAGCGTCTCGACCCTCACGCGGGTCCGGCCGTGCGCCTGAAGGATGTCGCGGATGATGCTCACGGTCATGCTGGACTGCCTTTGAAGAGCCGGCGCGCGGCTTCGGGTGCGGGAACCGGCGCCGCGTCGGCGCTCTCGGCGGTGAAGCGGGCGACCATCAGCTCCAGCAGGTGGTTGCGCGAAGCCTTGAAGGAGAACAGATGGTCGCCTTGGTCGATGAACGTGCATCGGACACCGGGGATTCCACCCAGCGCCTTGCCGTGATGCCCGAAATACAACTCCAACTCGTCGACCCCGCGGTCGGACTGCACGTAGATGAACTCGGTCGAGATCCCGCGCGCCGCAAGGTTCGTCAGTTCGGCGACGGTGCGCGCGGCCGGCGAGGCCGCCGAATCCCGGGCAATCAGGCGCTTCAGCCGCATCGACAGGCTTTCGCGGACCCGGCTCAGCAACACGACCGCGATGGCGCGAACCTGGATCTCGCCCTGCAACAGGCGGGACCAGGTGCGCGGCGCGAACAGCAGGCGCAGGTAGTCGCGGTTGGATTCGAACTGCCGGGCGGCAAGCGGACGCGGCCACAGATTCTGCACGTTGAGCAGGATCTGGCCGGTGATGCGCGGCTCGGCCAAGGTCGCCCGATAGGCAAGCACGCCACCGGCACAGAGCCCGGTGACGACGATCCTGCGATAGCCGCGGCGCGCCAGCCAATCGACCGCCTGCCGTACCTCGGCGACGCAATCCGGCGTCGCGATGCCGTCGCGGGCGCGATTCGGGACCGTCGGGCTGTCGCCGATCCCGCCGAGATCGAACCGCAGGCTTGCAACCCCCACCTCGAGCAGGCGGCGCGCCATCAGCACGCTCATACGGTTGGTGCCGATATGGTGGTTGTATCCGGTGTTGAGGATCAGCAGCAGGGGGCGATCCGCAGCGGGCACCGTCGGCTCGGCGAGAATGCCGAAGAGCGGCGTTGCAACCTCGATCCAGACCGGCGCCTCGACGCCCCCCGTCACGGCGATCCCAGTCTCCCCGAGCGCCCACGCGATCGGCGCCGGCGACGCGGCCGGCAGACCGGCGGCGAGCCAGCCGATGACGGCCGTGCAATCCCGGGCGGGGTAGGTTGCGTCCTCCGCATCGCGCATCAGCGCGTTGTACTCGGCGAACGGATGTTCCTCGACGACCGCGCCCAGGCGCCGGAATGAATCCCGAAGCGCGGCGCCGCTTGGATGGTCGGTGCGGTCGGCCAGCAGGATTCGCGGCGCCGGCAGTTCGGTGCCGGCGGTCGGATCGAGCGCCTTCATCGCCGCCAGAATGTCTAGGGTATAATGGAAGCCGGCCGCCTCCAGCCCCGGGAGGCCCGCGTCTTCGCCCGGGCTGCGTTGCTTGGCCATCCTGGACAGGACGCGCAGTTCGTTCGCATAGGCCGCACCGGACGCGCAGGGGGCGATGAGGACCAGGGCATCGATCGGCGCGCCGGCGCGCGCAAGCTCTTGTGCCGCGCTGGCCGCGAGCAACGCGCCGAAGCGCAGGCCGACCAGCGCAACTTCCTCGATCCCGGCCTGGCCTCGCATCAGCGCGACCGCGGCGCGGATCGCCGCCACCGCATCGTGCAGGAGCCCGGGATCGGTGCCATCGCCGCGGGAATCGCCGCAGCCTGGATAGTCAAAACGCAGGGTCGGCAGCCCCGCGTCGGCGAGCGCCGCCGCGAACACAGCCCAGGGCCGGTGGCAACAAATCGCCTCATAGCCGATGGGACCGCACAGCACGACGGCGCGGCGGCCGGCCGCCGGATGCAGCCAGCCGTGACAGCCCTCGAATGCCAAGGCTATTGCCTGGCCTGTTCCGGCGCCGATTTCGCCTGAACGGCCGGATTCCCGATCCGCCACCTTGCTCCCCCTACCCCAGCGCGACTTCCATAGCATAGGAGTACAAGGATAGGCGATACCGGCTGCCGCCACTTCGACCACGTGCGTGTGCGCGGATCGGAAAAGACTTGCCGGGCGCAGATCTGCAGCAGATGGCGCCGCGGAACCGTCATTCCGCGGCGTCGGCCGATCATTTCGCCAGATCGAGCCGCCAGAAATTGCCCTTCTTGCGATAGGTCCGGTTCGGCATCGCCGCGTCGTCGAGGCCCAGCATCGCGCCGCAGATGTCGTTCCTCACCTCCGGCACCAGGCGATAATACTGGTGCCATTGCGGGTCGAGGCGGATCTCCTTCTTCTTGTTGACGAAGGGATTTGCGGCCGAGCAGTTCACGAAAGTGATGTTGTGGCTGAGGAAGCTTTCCTTGTCCGGCGGCCCGTCGATGCCGAGCCGGCCGATGCCATGCACCGGCCGGCTGATCAGGCTCAAGGGGACGTCCTGGTTGTTGTAGTAGAGATAGACCCGGTCGCAGATGCCGAGGCTGATCCCCAGCCCGTCCGGCCGCGACAGCGAATCCACGTCCTCGTCGGAGGCCGCCAGCACGACGCGATCGATCACCGCCGAAAGATCCGCGGGCGCGATCTGGCCGGGACCGGTGCCGACGGCCGCGGCCAGTCCGGCGCGCAGGAAATGGTTGCCCATGCTGTGCGCGAGCAGGGTGACGCGGCGGTTGGCGCCGCCTTGCTTGAAGGCCTTGAGAGTGGGCAGGATTGCCTGCAGGAAGCTCCGGAAGGCGACGCCGGAAAGGCCGGAGCTGCGGTAATCCGTGCGATAGGCGTCGATGCTGAGGCTGCCGAGCGAGGGCCAAGTGAAGGCGAGCAGGGTGGAGGGCACCTTCGGCGAGCCCTTGCCGAACCAGTCGCCGAGCATGGCGGCGCGCATCATCACTTCGCGGAAGCGATAGTCGAAGCCGTGGAAATAGACCAGCAGATGCTTGGTGTTGCCACCGGCGATCTCGGCCTGCAGTGCGGGCGAGAAGCCGCCCGGGGTGACGGCGTCGATCGCGATGTTGGAATTGCCGATCTCGCTTTCGTCGGCGACGGAGGTGATGACCGCCCGGCCGCAGGCGAGGCCGCCATTGGGGCTGAAATCCGTACCGAAATTGTTGGGCACCGGCCCGACGATCGCGTTGCGGTTGGTGCCGAAATAGACCGTGACGGCCATGATCCGAACTCCCTGCCGAAACCGGCGCCGTTCGCCGGCGCAGGAAGGCTAGCGGCAAGCGCCGGGACCGTCGCGCCTTAAGGCCGCGAAGTGGGACGTTCGTCACAACATCGGATTTGTAGGACTCTGAATTGGGCGAGGGCCGCGGGACCCCCGAGCACCCGCGGCCCTCGTGTTCCGGCGGCGCGAAGCAAGGCTTCACCTGCGCCGGAAAGGCGTGCGCTGACGCGCGCGTTATCGTTTGTGGGGATGGGAAGAGAAGTGGTTCAACTCCGGACGGAAAACAATCGAGGCCATCCAAACACAGCCGGGTTGAAACACCGTTAACGGGCATCCATGGGCGAGAAGACCAACAAATCCGCTATCTTGGCGCAACCGCGGTAGGATAAAATCCCCGGATTGCCCAGGGGGAACGGTTGGATCTGGAACCGCCTGAAGTCGAGGAACCGCGGCGACGTCCCGGCAAACCGGACCGGCTGCTGCTGTTCTTCGCCGTCTTCTCCGCCGCGATCCTGCTCGGGATCTGGAGTGCGACCGCCCTGGTGGCGATGGACCGCCGCGAAGACACCTTCCATTCCGCCAGGCTCGAGATCCTGGGTGCGCAGCGGCTGCTTCGGGCGCAGACCGCGCGCACCTACGAGGTCATGCAGTCGGCGCTGACGATCACCAACAATTGGCTGAAGAAGAATTCCGGCCCGGCCGGCACCGCCGGATTCGCGGACCTGATGGAGACCATCAACCAGATGGTCTCCTTCGAGGACGAGCCGGTGGCTCTGCGCTTCGTGGACAACGCGGGCTACCTGCATCGGCCGGCGGATCTCGGCGAGCAGAACATCTCGATCTACGTCGGCGACCGGGACTACTTCATGGCGCTGAAGGACCAGCCGCCGGGCAGCATCTTTCTCGCCCCCGCCGTGGTCAGCCGCGACAGCGGCACCGAAGTCCTGCCGGTCGTGATGCGGGCCTATCCCAACCGTTACGGCGTCGGCTACATCATCGCCGCCGTGCGCACGAGCGCCTTTCGCAGCAGCTACGACGGGTTGTTGATCTCGGCGCCGAGCCGGATCGGCTTTGTCCGCGGCGACGGCACCGTGCTGATGGCCTGGCCGGTCAACGAATGGGTCGGCCGGCAGGTGCCTGAGATCTCGGAGCTTGCCGTGAGCCAGGCCGGCAATACCCGCGGCCGCGGCAACGCGACGCCGGGGATCGTCCAGACCGGAACGACTTTGCTGGCCTATATCCGCCTTTCCGGCGAGCCGATCATGATCTTCGCCCTGTTCGACACCGCCGACCTGCAGCGGAAGTGGCTCCTGGGCATGATCTGGCCGTTTGCCCTGGCCGTGCTGACCACGCTGATCGTGCTCGCCTCGACGGTCTGGATCGGGCGGTTGATGCGGCGGAACCAGGCCTACGCCACGGAAGTCACCGCGGCCCTGGTCCAGGCGCAGGCGGCCAACGTCGCCAAGCAGGATTTCCTCGCCAACATGAGCCACGAGCTTCGGACGCCCTTGAACGCCATCATCGGCTTCTCCGAGGTGATCGAGAAGGAGATGATGGGGCCGGTGGGGACGAGTGCCTATCGCGGCTATGCCGCCGATATCGCCAAGGCGGGCGGGCATCTGCTCGGCATCGTGCGCGAGATCCTGGACTTCGCCCGGATCGATGCTGGCACCTTCCGCACCGGCGACGATCCGGTCGATATGCGGCGCTGCCTCGCGCAATGCACCGACCTCGTGCGCGACATCGCCGCCGCCAAGAAGATCGCAGTCGAGCTCGACGTCGGCGACAGACTGCCGGCCGTGCTCGCCGACGAGACGCATCTGCGCCAGGTCTTCCTGAACCTGATCGGCAATGCGGTGAAGTTCACGCCGGAAGGGGGCGTGGTAGCGATCAACGCCACCGATCCCTCCGACAGCCATCTCGCCGGTGCGCTGGTGATCTCGGTCGCGGACAGCGGCATCGGGATTCCGCGCGACAAGATCGACAAGCTGTTCCAGCCCTTCGTTCAGCTCGCGGGCAGCCAGAGCCGAAGCCATGGCGGTCTCGGCCTTGGCCTGGCCAATACGCGCCGCATCGTCGAGGCCTATGGTGGCGCCGTCTGGCTCGACAGCGAACCCGGCGCCGGCACAACCGCCTATGTCAGCATTCCGAAATCTCGGCTGGGCGAAGCCATATCGCCGGAGGCGCCGAAGGATGCCGTCACCGCAGGGGCGACCCGTTAGCAGAAGACGACAATCGCATGCTCAACGCTGATTATCCGAGAATTGTGGGCGCCGCCTTCCTGGAGCGCTGTCATCCGCGAACCGCCGCCTTCTTCCGCTATTGGCAGTCGAAGCGCCGGGACGAGAAGCTCCCCGCGCGCGCGGACCTCGATCCGATCGAGATGAAGCCCTGGCTGCCCGGCTTGGTCCTGGTCGATGTCACGTCGATGCCCGGTCAGACGCCGCCTTATCGTCTGACCTACCGGTTGATCGGCACCGGGGCCACCAGCCTGCGCGGCCAGGAGGGGACCGGCAAGCGCGTCGAAGAGGCCTATTTCGGCAACAGCCTGGCGGAGATCATGGAGAATTACCGGCTGGTGATCGAGGAGCGCCAGATCGTCTATGACGGCGACCGGACACTCTCCGGCAACGGCGCAAGGCTCGAAGCCGAGACGCTGCTCCTGCCGTTAGCGAGCGATGGTTCCGCCATCGACATGGTCGTCTGCTACCAGGAAATCGAGATGGTCCGCCCGGGGTGACCGCGGCGCGCTCCGTCAGCCGCCGGCAGATCCGGCGGCTGATAGGAATTAGAGCTTAATACAAAATAAACCTTCTTGGGCCCAATTTACCGAGATCGGTCTGTGGAATTCGCGCCACAGCTGCAGCGCGGGGGGAGAACCGTCATGCGTCTCTGGAACCGGCTTCCGTTGGCGGCAAAGCTGTTGCTGCCCATCTGCACGGCCCTGGTGATCGGCCTTGCGGCTTCGACCTTCGTGGTCGCGACCCAGTCCGGGCGCGAGACCGAGAAGCTCTCGATGGCGCTCGGCCGCGCCGCGGCGGACCAGGCCGCGACCGCCATCCAGCTCCGTTTCGAGACTGCGTTCCGCCTGGCCCGGCTGCTTGCCCAGAATGCCGCGACCATCCAGACGGAGAAGGGCACCCGCGAGATGCTCGCGCACATCGCCCTGGATGTAACCCGGACGGCGCCGGACCTCGTCGGCTCCTGGGTCGAATTTGCGCCCGATGCCTTTGACGGCGCGGACAAGGATAATGCCGATCCGAAGAAGGTGGTGAACGACAGCAGCGGCCGCGCCTCGCTCTACGCAGTGAACTCGCCCGAAGGAGCGAAGCTGCAGCAGAACAGCGACGCCGTGATCATGGAGCAGGACTATTTCACCAAGTCCTACAAGAGCGGGAAGGAGGAGGTGACCGAGCCCTATATCTTCCCGGTCAACGGCAAGGACGTGTTGATGACCAGCCTGACGGTGCCGATCGTGGTCGACGGCAAGACCCTCGGGACCGCCGGCGTCGATATCGACCTCAGCGCGCTCAATGCCGAGCTGGCGACGATGAAGCCGCTCGGCGACGGCAGCGTCTATCTGATTTCATCGGGCGGACTCTGGGTCTCCTACAAGGACCTGGAACGGCTGGGCAAGAAGGTCCACGACACCCAGCCCACGCTCGATGCCGGCTTCGAGAAGGCCGCCGCCGGCGAGACCTACGAGACCACCGACTTCTCCGAATCGCTCCAGAGCGATGTCAACCGCCTGTTCATTCCGGTGAAGCTCGGCCGGGCCGAGACGCCTTGGGTGGTGATGTCGAACCTGGTCGGCGCCACGGTCGATCGGCCGACCCGTGCCGTCACCCAGGTGATCGAGATATCGTCCGCCATCCTGGTGATCCTGCTCGCCTTGGTGATGGCGATGCTGGTGCGATACTTCGCTTCGAAGCCGGTGCGATCGCTGGCCGGCGTGGTCAACACGCTCGCCGACGGCAAGACCGACGTCACCGTGCCCGGCGTCGGGCGCGGCGACGAGCTCGGCGTGATGGCGAAGGCAATCGAGTTCTTTCGCCAGAAGCTGATCGAGATCGAAGCGCTGAGAGCCAAGACCGAAGAAGCGGAACGCGAGGCGGCGGCGGCGCGCCGCCACGGCATGCTGGAGCTCGCCGACAGTTTCGAGGCCTCGGTGCAGGGCGTCGTCCAGGCGGTTTCCGCTTCGGCGGTCGAACTCGAATCCAACGCACAGTCCATGGCGGCGGTTGCCGAAGAGGCGACCCGCCAGGTCGCGGTGGTTGCTGCAGCGACCACCGAGGCATCGGCCAGCGTCACCACGGTGGCCTCGGCCTCCGAGGAGCTTTCGGCCTCGATCTCGGAAATCAGCCGCCAGGTCAACGACAGCTCGACCGCGGCGAAGAATGCCGTGACCGAAGTCGAATCCACCGGCAGCACGATGTCGGAACTGGCGGCCGCGGCCGCGGAGATCGGCGGCATCGTGAAGTTGATCGGCGACATTGCCGGCCAGACCAACCTGCTGGCCCTGAACGCCACCATCGAGGCGGCGCGCGCCGGCGATGCCGGCAAGGGCTTTGCCGTGGTGGCGTCGGAGGTGAAGAGCCTCGCCAATCAGACGGCGACGGCCGCCGAGGAGATCACCGGCCGCATCTCCCGCATCCAGAGCACGACGGACAGTGCGGTCAACGCCATGAACAGCGTCAAGACCACGATCTCCCGCGTGAACGAGATCGCGGCCGCCATCGCCGCCGCGGTGGAAGAGCAGACCGCGGCCACCAAGGAAATCTCCGGCAACGCGACCCAGGCCGCTTCCGGCACCGAAGAAGTCGCGCGCAATATCAGCGGCGTCTCGCGCGCCGCCGAGGATGCCGGCGGCGCCGCGTCTCAGGTCCGCGAGGCCTCCGGCGAGCTTGCGAAACAGGCCGAGGCTCTGCGGAAAGAGGTCGACACCTTCATTGCCAAGGTGCGCGCCGGTTAAGAGGCGTCAGGCGGCCTTGATGCCGGATATATAGCGCTCGACTTCAGTGCGCATGATCTCGGCCTGCGCGGCCAGATCCTTCGACGCGTCGAGCAGCTGACCGGCGGCCCGCCCGGTCTCATCGGCCGCTTCGGTTACGGATACGATGTTCGAGGACACTTCCTGCGTGCCCGCCGAGGCCTGCTGGACGTTGCGCGCGATCTCCTGGGTGGCGGAGCCCTGCTGATCGACGGCGGCTGCGACGCTGGAGGTGATTGCGTCGATCCGCGCAATGATCGCCGAAATGTCGCCGATCGAGCGCACGGTTTCGTCGGTCGCCTGCTGGATGCTGCCGATCTGGGTGCCGATCTCCTCGGTTGCCCTGGCGGTCTGCGTGGCCAGCGACTTCACCTCGGAAGCGACCACGGCAAAGCCCTTGCCGGCTTCGCCAGCCCGTGCGGCCTCGATCGTGGCATTGAGCGCGAGCAGGTTGGTTTGGCTGGCGATTTCGCTGATCAGGCTCACCACGGCGCCGATCTTCTGCGCCGCTTCGGACAAGGCCTTCACCAATTCGCCGGACTTGTGCGCCTGGGCGACGGCGTCGGCCGCGATCTTGGTCGACTCCGCCATCTGTCGGCTGATCTCCGCGACCGAGGCGGAGAGCTCTTCCGCCGCGGATGCAACGGTCTGGACATTGGCCGAGGCCTGTTCCGAGGCGCTGGCGACTGCGCCCGCCTGGCTCGCGGTCCGTTCGGCGGTTTCGGTCATGGTGCTGGCGGTGGTTTGCATGCCGCCGGCCGAGTTCGAGACGGTCTTCACCACGGCGGTCACCTGCCGCTCGAAGTCGGCGGTCAGCGTATCGATGGTCTGCGCACGCTTGGCGCGCGATGCCTGCTCGTTGGTACGCTCGGCCTCGAGCCGGAAGCGGTCCATGCCGCTCTGCTTGAACACTTGCATGGCGCGCGCCATCGATCCGATCTGGTCGTTGCGCTCGAGATAGGGGATCGCCGCGGTCTCCACGTTCTCGGTCAAAGCGGTCATGGCTTCGCCGGTCCGGCCGAGCAGCCGCAAGGCGGTGCGGGTGGACAGGAAGGCAACGATGGTCAGCGCGATCAGGCCGAGCAGGCCGATCAACCCGACGACGAGCGGGATCCGCTGGAAGGTGGCATCGCCGGTCGCCTCGATCGCCGTATCGGTGTCGAGCAGCTTGCTGCGGATGTCGTCCATCACGCCTTCCAGCTCTTCGAAGGCGCCGTCATATTCGTCGTACTTGGCGTCGGCGGCCTTCGGGTCGGTGAGTGCGAGCTGGACTTCCGCGGTGGTCGCGCTGAGCACGCCGTCCATCAGGCCCTGGGCCTTCTGGTAACCGGCGAGAATCTCTGCGGGCAGGTTCAGCGTCACGTTGGTAGAGAGCGAGTCCTTGATATTCTGGAACTGCTCTTCCATGTCGTCGGCGAGTTCCTTCTTTGCCTCTTCGTCGCCGCCGGTATTGGCGATCCTGAGCGCGCGCAACACGTCGTCCCGCAACCCATCCATCCGCCCGTCC
>JAYSFH010000100.1:0-10032 GCA_041913405.1 Dongia sp.
GGCGCGGCAGCTTGACCGGTCGGCTCAGCGTCTACGGCACCCAGGGCCATGTCGCCTATCCGCATCTCGCCGAGAATGCGGTGCATCGTCTCGGCCGGATCATCGCGCTGCTGACCGAGCCCCTGGACAAGGGCACCGAGCATTTCCCGGCCTCGAGCCTGCAATTCACCACGGTCGATGTCGGCAACCCGACCACCAACGTGATCCCGGCCGAGGCGCGCGCCACCTTCAACATCCGCTTCAACGACACCTGGAACCCGAAGAGCCTGGAGACCGAGATCCGCCAGCGCCTGGCCCTCGGCGGCGCGCGCTATGAGCTCAAGGTCGAATGCTCGGGCGGCGCCTTCGTGACCCCGCCGGGTCCCCTCGCCGAGATCCTCTCCAACGCCGTGCAGGAGATCACCGGGCGCAAACCGGAATTGTCCACCACCGGCGGCACGTCGGACGCGCGCTTCATCAAGGATTACTGCCCGGTGATCGAGTTCGGCCTGACCGGTGAGACCATGCACAAGATCGACGAGAACGTCGCTGTCGCCGATATCGAGAAGCTCAGTCGGGTCTATGAGCGGGTGCTGGAGCGCTTCTTCGCGTGAGCCGCGCCAGGTAGCGCGCGGCCGCACCCTCTTCCTCGCCCTCCAGGAAATGGCCGAAGGCCATCAGCGGCTTGATCCGGTCGCTGATGATCTTGACGATCGCCAGCATCGGCACCGCAAGCACCGCCCCCGGCACGCCCCACATCCAGTACCAGAACACGATCGAGATGATCACCGCGACCGGATTCATGGTGAAGCGCCGCGCCAGCAGCGCCGGCGTCACCAGCTCGCCCTCGATCAGATGGATCAGCAGGTACAGGCCGGCCGGCAACAGCGCCAGCCCGACCGTCGGGAATTGCATGAAGCCGGCCAGGACCAGCAGGCCCATGCCGGTGATCGGGCCGATGATCGGCACGAAATTCAGGATGAAGCCGAGCGCGCCCCAGAGCAGCGGGTCGCCGACGCCGCAGAGCCAGGCCGCGATTCCGACCGCGAGGCCGACGATCGCATTCATGCTGATGATGGTCAGCAGGTAGACCGAGATGTCGGCCTCGACCTGCTGCGAGATCTCGACGGCCCGGCGCTTGTGCTCGAAATTCGGCAGGATCTCGACGCCGCGCCGCAGGAAGGTGTCGCCGGACAGCATCAGGAAGAACAGGATGATGCCGGTGGTGAGCATGCCTTGGATCGCCGCGCGGGTGCTGCTGAAGATCAGGCTGAAGATGCCGACATGCTCGATCGCGACCTTGGTCTGCTCGTTGCCGCCGCCGGCGACCTCCTGGGCCTTGGCCAGGAATTCCTGGAGGCCGGCCAGCGGCCGCTGCAGGAAGCGCAGCCGCTCCTCGAGCCGCGGCAATCCTTCGGTGATGGCCTGGGCCAGAGTGGCTGCCGGCATCGAAAGCAGGACGCCGAGCACGGCCAGCACCGCGCACAGCACCAGCATGGCCGCGATGGCCGACACGATCCGCGGTACCCGCCACCGCCCCAGCACCCGCACGAGCGGCTGCAGCGACATCTTCAGCACAAAGGCCATGATGAAAGGCACGACGATCGCCTGCGCGAAGAAGCAAGCGACCAGCACCGCCAGCGCGAACAGGCCGCCGAGATAGATGGTCTTGGGATCGGTCGGCAGCGGCTTCTCGGCGTTGGCCAAGGCCTCCGCCGTCGACTCCTCCTGCTTCTCCTCGGGCAGCGCTTCGGCCGGCAGGTTCACCGGCTCGCTGCGCGGCCCCTCCTTTTCAGGAGACGGCTGGCCCAGGGGAATTGGCGAGGTCGGAATCGGTGTCGCCGCGCTTTGGGCCATGGCCGGGGCCGCCGGATCAGGCGCGGCGGCGGCGCGACATGAAGACCAGCGCGCCGCCGGCAATCACCGCGATGACGCCGGCGATGTCGGGCACCCGGACCGAATGCTCCTTCTCGGCCGTAGCGACGATCGGGCCGACTTCCAGCACCTTCTCCTCGGTGGTGTAGCTGAAGCGCGGGACCACCAGACCGGCGATGCCGAGCACGATCAGAAGGACGCCGACGATGGCGAGCGGTTTCATGAGAGCCTCCAGTTTGTAAAATGCCTAAGCCGCCTTGCGCGGCGCGAGCGATGCCTTGAGCTTGTCGGTTAGGGACAGCTTCAGCCGCCGCTCCAGCAGCGCGAGCACGGCGGCCTCCTCGGGCTTCAATCCCTGCAGCTTGCGGGAGAGCTCGTGGTGGATCTTGTCTTTGATGTTCATGGCGAGATCGCCGGCCAGGTAGCCGTTGATGATCTCGGGATGGATGTAGCATTTGCGGCAGATCGTGACGGTGTTGCCGAGCCGGGTGGCGACACTCTCGATCGCGGCTTTGAGGTTCCGCTTGGCCTTGGCCTGGCTGTCGATCTCGCTGAACTCCTGCAGGGCGACCGCCGCCAGCACGGTGCCGGCCCAGGTGCGGAAATCCTTCGCCGTGATGTCCTGGCCGGTGGCCTCGCGCAGATATGCATTCACGTCCGACGAGGTGACGCCCTGCCGGTTGCCGTCGGCGTCGAGATACTGGAACAGTTGCTGGCCCGGCAGCTCCTGGCACGCGCGCACGATCCGGGCGACCCGACGATCGTTGACCTGCAGCCGCCAGGTCTTCCCGCTCTTGCCGAGAAACTGGAAGCGGATCGCCGAGCCCTCGATCTTCACATGCGGCACGCGCAGGGTGGTCAGGCCGTAGCTTTTGTTCTGCTTGGCATACGCGCCGTTGCCGACGCGGATCAGCGTGGTCTCCAGGAGATGCACGATGGTGGCGAGCACGCATTCGCGGCTCAGATCCCTGCGCGCCATATGCTGGGCCACGGTCGCGCGGATCTTCGGCAGCACGGCGGCGAAGTCGAGCATATGCTCGTATTTGCCGTCCTCGCGGATGGCGCGGAAATCCGGGTGATAGCGGTATTGCTTGCGCCCCTTGGCATCGCGGCCGGTCGCCTGGATGTGTCCTTCCGCCTGGGGGCAGATCCAGACCTCGGTCCAGGCCGGCGGCACCGCCAGGGCCCGGATCCGCTTCAGGGTCTTTGGGTCCTTGACCGGCTTGCCCTCGGCGTCGAGGTAGCGAAAGCCCTTGCCGACGCCCTTGCGGCGGATGCCCGGCTGCTCGTCGCTGGCATAGCGCAGCCCGGCGGACTTCGCCGCCTGCCGAGCTTCGACCACCAGGGGAGAGGACCCGTCCATGGGGGAAGCAAACCGCTGCCCCCATGAAGGTTCCCCACCGATTCGGAGGGAAGTTCCAGACTTTCAGCGAACGCAGGCGCTTAAGCGGCCTTCAACGCTCTTCCTTGCGGAACGGGATGAGCAGGGCGGCCGGCGCATGGGCGTTGCGCGAGACCAGGGCCATGGCCAGGATCGTCATCACGAAAGGCAGCATCAGGAAGATCTCGTAGGGGATCTGCAGCACGTTGTGCGCCTGCAGGCGCAGCTGCAGGGCCTCGATCATGGCGAACAGCACCACGCCGCCGGCACAGCGCCAGGGCATCCATTGCCCGAACACCACCAGCGCGATGCAGACCCAGCCCCGGCCCGAGATCACGCCGAAGGTGAAGGCGTTGAACTGCGAGAGCGTGAGGAAGGCACCGCCGACCCCCATCAGCGCGCCGCTGATCACCAGGGCCTGGATCCGCATCGACCAGACGCTGACGCCCGCGGTGTCCGCCGCCCGCGGATTCTCACCGACCGTCCGGAGATTGAGGCCCCAGCGCGTCTTATGCAGCGCCCACCAGGTCACCGGCACCGACAGAAGCGCCAAAAAGGTGAGCGCCGTCTGGTCGAAGAAGATCGGTTGGAAGGCGGTGACGCTGGGTGGAATCGCCGGTTGGCCGAAAATCATCCGGTAGAAGAAGAAGGCGAGGCCGCTCGCCAGCAAGGTGGTGCCGATGCCGGAGACATGCTGGCTGACCCCCAACACCACGGTGAGCAGCGCCATCAGCAAGCCGACCAGCGCCCCGGTCGCCAGCGCCACGGCCACACCGAGCCAGAGGCTGCCGCTGAAATAGGCCGCGGTGAATCCGGTCATCGCACCCAGCAGCATCGTGCCCTCGATGCCGAGGTTGAGCACGCCGGATCGCTCGGCATAGAGCTCGCCCATGGTGGCGAACAGCAATGGCGTGGCGATCCGGAGCAAGGCCGCCAGGAAGCCGAGATCGATCATGGCGCCGAAGCTATCCATGCGCGGCCTCAGTTCGCGTGATGCGCAGGCGGTACAGCGTGAACAGCCGTCCCGCCACCATGGTGAGCAGGGCGACGCCCTGGATCACGTCGGCGAGATAGACCGGGACGCCGGTCTCCCGCGACATCGCATCGGCGCCGTTCATGATGATGGCGAAGAACAAGGCGGCGGGGATCACGCCCAGCGGCTTCAGGTCCGCCAGGGTCGCGATCACGATTCCGGCATAGCCGTAGCCCGAGGACACATCCGACACGACCTGATAGCGGATGCCGCCGACCTCGCCCGCCCCGGCCAGACCCGCCAGCGCGCCGGAGATCGCCGCGGCGGTCAGCATCACGCCACCGACCGAGAAGCCGGCATAGGAAGCCGCTTGCGGGTTGGCGCCGACCGCCTTGATCGCGAAGCCGGTGGTGGTCCGTTCCATCAGCCACCAGACGACGATCGCGGCGATGATCGAGAGTGCCACGCCCATATGCAGGGTGTCGCCGGCCAGGATGGGAAACTGCGCCGCCTCGCGAATGACCGGGGAGTTGGGATAGTTGCTGACCGGGTCCTTCCACGGCCCTTCGAGCAAGGCCATCAGCCCATAGAGCATGATCGAGTTGGCGAGCAGGGTGGTGACCACGTCGTCGACCTTGAGCCGCACCTTGAGCAGCGCCGGGATCAGCGCCCAGACCGCGCCCGCCGCCATCGCCCCCAGCAGCATCGCCGGGATCAAGGTCCATTCCGGCAGGAACTCGCGCTGGCCGATGAAGGCCGCCGCCATCGCGCCGGCGATCAGCTGGCCCTCGGCGCCGATGTTCCAGAACTTGGCGCGGAAAGCCACCGCCACCGCGAGCCCGGTCCAGATCAACGGCGAGGCCTTCACCAAGGTGTCCTGCACGTCGTAGAGCGTCTGGAAGGTGGAGAGGAACAGGAAGGAATAGGCCTCGAGCACGGGCGCCCCCGCCATCGCCACCAGCAGGCTGCAGAGTATCAGCGCCAGCACGACCGCGCCGACCGGCAATGCGATCTGCATCCAGACCGGCGTTTCCGTACGACGTTCCAGGCGGAAGCGGATCATGGCCTTTCCTCCACACCGGCCATCAGCAAGCCGACGCGCTCGACCGTCGCCGCCTCGATCGGCAGGTTGGCCATCACCCGTCCGGCGTAAAGCACCGCGATCCGGTCGGAGAGCGCGAACAGCTCCTCGAGATCCTCGCTGATCAGCAGCACCGCGCCGTCCCGGGCGCGGAGATCCAGCAGCTGCCGGTGCACGAACTCAGTCGCGCCGATGTCGATGCCGCGGGTCGGCTGCGCCGCCACCAGCAGCTTCGGCTGCATCGCCAGCTCGCGGGCCAGCAGCGCCTTCTGCAGGTTGCCGCCGCTCAAGGTCCCGGTGCGCGCCTCGGGGCCGGAGGTGCGGATGTCGAAGCCCTGGATCTGGCTGGCGGCGAAGCGGCGGATCGCGCCGCGGTCGAGGATGCCGCCCCGGCTGAACGGCGCCTGGGTGATCCAGGGCAATGCCATGCTCTCCTCCAGCGGCAGGCTGGAGATCATCCCCGTGCTCAAGCGATCTTCCGGCACGCGGCCGACCTTCAGCGCCTGCATCCGCCGCGGACTGGGATCGAGCACCAGCTCGCCGCCGACCGCGATCGTGCCGGAGGCCGGCGGCAGCACGCCGGCGATGAGATCGGCCAGCTCGCGCTGCCCGTTGCCGGAAACGCCGGCGATGCCCAGAATCTCGCCGGCGCGGATCTCCAGGCTCACATCGTTCAGCGCCACCCGGCCCTTGCCGCCGGTGGTCACATGCGTGAGCTCGAGCAGCGCCGGCCCGAGCATCGCCTTCGGCTTCTGCGGCGGATCGAGCTCGCGCCCGCACATCAGCCGCGCCAGCTCGGCCTTCGACAAGCCACCGTCGTTCCCGCGCTCGGCCACCAGCGTGCCGTGCCGCATCACCGCAATCTTGTTGGTGAGCTCCAGCACCTCGCCCAGCTTGTGCGAAATGAAGATGACGCCGATGCCCTTGGCCGTCATCGCCTTCAGGGCGCGAAACAGGCCCTGCGCCTCGCGCGGCGTCAGGGTCGCGGTCGGCTCGTCGAGGATGAGGATGCGCGCGCCGCGGATCAGCGCCTTGGCGATCTCGACCCGCTGCTGCTCGCCGATCGAGAGCCGGGCCACCGGCGCGTTGGGGTCGAGATGCAGATGGAAATCCCGGTCCAGCGTCTCCAGCTCGGCGATTACCTTGCGCTTGGTAAGCGCGCCGGAGCGTCCCGGCCGTCCGACCAGCAGGTTTTCCAGAACCGTATGCTTCGGCACCAGGTGGAAATGCTGGTGCACCATGCCGATGCCGAGCTGCAGCGCATCGGCGGAATCCGCGATCGCGACATCCTTGCCGTCGATTGCGATCGTTCCCGCATCGGCCGCATAGGTGCCGAACAGGATGTTCATCAAGGTGGTCTTGCCGGCCCCGTTCTCGCCGAGCAGGCCGAGGATATCGCCCGCGGCCAGGGTGAGATCGACCCCGCGGCAAGCCGCCACCGCGCCGAAACTCTTGGAAATGCCGCGCATCGCGAGGAGAGGCGTCAAGCGACACCCATGAGAGTCCCCTCCCCCGATCGCGGGGGAGGGGAAAGTGAATGACGTGTCGGTGAGGGAATCAATCCGACGGCGGCGTGTTCTCGTCCACGTTGACGCGGAAGCTGCCGTCGAGGATGGCCGCCTGCTTCTCCTCGACCAGCTTCTTCACCTCGGCCGGCAGCTTTGCGTCCCAGCCGTGGAACGGCGCCAGATAGGAGCCGTGCTTGGCCATCAGCGAGAAGGCGCCGAAGTCGGAGGCGGTGTAGGCGCCGGCCTGGACCTGCTTCACCGCCGCCTGGACCGTCGGCCACATGTCCCAGATCGGGCCGGTGATCACCGTGTCGGGCGCCAGCTCGGACTGGTCGGACATGTTGGAGATGGCGAGGATGCCTTTTTCCTTGGCCGCCTCGATCACGCCGAAGCGCTCGGCATAGATCACGTCCACGCCGGCGGCGATCTGTGCCAGGGCCGCTTCCTTGGCCTTGGGCGGATCGAAGAACGAGCCGATGAAGGTGGTCTTGCGCTTGACGTTCGGGTTGGCCTCGCGGGCGCCCTGGTAGAAGGCGTTGGTCAGCCGCGCGACTTCCGGGATGTCCATGGCGGCGACGGTGCCGACCGTGTTGGTCTTGGTCATCTTGCCGGCGATCAGGCCGCAGAGATAGGCCGGCTCGTGGATCCAGTTGTCGAACACGCTGAAATTGGGATCGACCGGGCCGGAGCCCGAGCCGAACACGAAGGCGACCTCGGGGAACTGCTTGGCGACCTTGCGGGCCACCTCTTCCGCGGCAAAGGCGTCGCCCATGATCAGCTGGGTCCCGCCGCGGGCATATTGCCGGAGCACGCGCTCGTAGTCCGAGGACTCGACATGCTCCGACCACTTGTAGTCGATGCCGAGTTTCTCCTTGGCCTGCATCAGCGCCACATGGATCTGGTGCACCCAGGGCTCCTCGACCGGCGTCGCGAAGACCGCCGCCACCTTCAGGCCTTCCGCCGCCCTGGCCCTGCCGCCGAATGCCGTCAGCGCCGCCGCCGAGGCGACGCCGGCCAACGCCTGGCGCCGGGTGAGCGAAAACTGCGCGCGCGAAATCTCGATCCGGGTTTCCGGTTTTTTCATCTTGCCTCTCCTGTCACAAGGCCGGCGGCTGGCCCGCCGGTCCGATGATGTCCGAACGCTCCACCGGAAATCCCCACTGGAAGTCTCCGATTGGGAGTCCCCGATTGGGAGTCGTTGGCGGGCATCACTTGGGGGCAAAGCTTACGAGCGGGGAAAATCTTTGTCCATACGGTCAAGGTTTTTCCACAGGCGCGCCATTCGACGCCGGCATGCGGCGGAGCGAATAGCGGTCGCGCCCGGCGCCCTTGGCCTCGTAGAGCGCCATGTCCGCTTCCTTCAGCATCGCCAGGATGTTCGCAGCCTGGCCGGGTGGGACGACGGCGATGCCGATGCTGGTGGAGATCGAGAGTTCCCGCGTTCCGATCTTCACCGGTTGGCGCACCCGTTCCAGCAGCGATTGGGCGACGCGCTTGGCCACCTCCTCGGCTTCGGGCGCCGAGATCAGGATCACGAACTCGTCGCCGCCCTGGCGCGCGACCCGGTCCGAGGCGCGCACCACGCTGCGGATCCGCTCGGCGAAGGCCTTCAGGAGCTCGTCGCCGATATCGTGGCCGAGCGTGTCGTTGATCTGCTTGAAGCGGTCGATGTCGAGGTAGAGCACCGCGCCGCCGCCCTCGCCGGCCTGCCAGCGCTGCGCCTGGTCCTCCATCGCCTGGGTCATGCCGCGGCGGTTCAGCAGCCCGGTCAGCGAATCCGTATGCACTTCGAGGCTCAGCGCCAGTTCCCGCTTGTGGCTCTCGGTGATGTCCCAGGCGATCGCGTAGAAGCCGTCGACCGCGCCGTCGGCGTCGGTGCTCGGGATGTAGCGCTGCTCGACGTAATGCGTGGTGCCGCGGGCGATCATCGGCCGGACGAAGGCGACCTCGGTGCCGGCGAGCGCGCGGTCGATCTGCGGCTTCACCACCTGGTAGATCTCCGGCTCGACCACGTCGGTGATCTTCTGGCCGACCAGGCTGTCGGGGTCGACCCCGAACATGTCGCGGTATTCCTTGTTGCAGTAGCGATAGCGCTCGTCCTTGCCGACATAGGAAACCAGGGCCGGCACGGCGTCGGTGATCGCCCGCATCACGCTGGAGGTGCGCTCGAGTTCCTGGTGCGCGCGTTCGGTCGCCGCCTGGGCCGCCATCAGGTCCTCGAGCAGCTTGGCCAGCTCGCGCTCGCGCTGTTTCTGCTGGGTGATCTCGGTGCGGATGCTGACGAAATCGCCGCCGTCGGTGCGGCGATGGCTGACCAGCACCCAGCGGCCGTTGGTGAAGGCACCCTCGCCGAAGTACGGCTCGCTGCTCTTGAATCGCGTCATCCACTTGTTGACGAAGGCCTCGACCTCGGCACTCGACGAGACGCCTGGATACTCGCCGCGCTTGGCCCCGTAGCGCAGGATCTGCTCCAGTGAATTCCCCGGCAGGAAGGCCGAGGCACTGGCCGGATAGAGATCGAGCATACGCTGGTTGCAGAGGCGCAAGGTGAGGTCGCCGTCGAGCAGCATGAAGCCTTCGGGGATGTTCTCGATCGCGTCCCGCAGCCGCGCCTCGGCGACTTTCAGCGCGGTGATGTCGGTCCAGACGCCGACATAGCCGCCGTCGGCGGTGCGCCGCTCGATCACGCGCATCCAGCGCCCGTCGTTCCACTGGATCTCGACCGGGGTCGGCGGTGGGTTGCGGTGCACCTCCATCCGCCACTTGATCCAGTTCTCCCGGTCCAGATCGGCAGCGACCGCGGTAAGCTTGCCGTAGGCGAAGGCGCGGGTCAGTTCCTCGAAGCTGTGGCCGATCGGATTGCCGAAATCCGCTTCCTGCTCGGCGTTCATGAAGCCGACGTTGTAGATCAGCAGCCGGTCCTCGGGATCGAACAGCGCGAAGCCGTTCTCCATCGCATCGACCGCCTCCTTGAAGCGCCGCTCGTTGCGGGCGATCGTGTTCTGCAGGATGCGCTCGGTGCTGACGTCGCGATAGACGGCAACGCCGCCATGGTCGTGGCCGCGGTCGTCGATCAACGGCCGGCCGACCGCCGAAAGCAGGCGCGGTCCGGCCGGAGCGTCGAGGAACACGATCTCGGGCACCGTGCTGGGGATGCCGGCGACCGCGCGCACCAGGGGCAGGTCCTCCATCGGAAACGGCGTCTTGCCGTCGCCCTTGGTGGTCCGGGCGAAGC
>JAYSFH010000101.1:0-10024 GCA_041913405.1 Dongia sp.
AGGCTGGCCCAGAAGTCGCGGTACTCGGCGCTGTCCTTGGTGGTCGGTTCGACGAAGATGCTGTGGTGCCGCCCGGCGACCTCGTCGAGAGAGTAACCCATCGCATCGAGGAAATTCGCATTGGCACGGATGATGGTGCCGTCCGGCTTGAACTCGATCACCGCCTGGGATTTCTCGAGCGCTGCCGCCTTCGCGGCGGCGTCCCGGCCACCGAACAGATAAAGCAAGATATTCACCCCTCGTTAACTTTGGTGCGCTGTTAGCGTGTCGCGCATCTCTTACGCAGGGATGTGGAGCGGTGGATCACCGCAACAAGCGGGATTCCGAAACCATCCTCACACCGGGATGGCGGGATGGTTCGCGCGCGGGAGGCTTTTCCGCTTGGAATATCATCCGGCGCGTTTTGTCCCACCGCGCGGGTTGCGCGGGAAGGTAAAGCGCCGCGCGCGCGGAGCATCCGCGCGCGCGGCGGAACCGCTACATCGCGCGGACGCTCTTCAGGAAGTCATCCACCCGGACCTCAAGCTGATCGGCCTGTTGCGACAGCGACTGGGCGACGTTGAGCACGGTCGAGGACGAGTGACCGGTTTCCTGCGCCGCCTGGCTGACGCCGTTGATGTTGGACGAGACCTCCTTGGTGGCGGCCGACTGCTCCTCCACCGCGCCTGAGATCGAGGTCGAGATCTCGCTGACCTGCGAGATGATCTGGCCGATCTCGCGGATCGCCGTCGCCGTGGTCTGGCTGGAATCCTGGATGCCCTTGATCTGTTGGGCGATCTCCTCGGTCGCCTTGGCGGTCTGGTTGGCGAGCGACTTCACCTCGGAGGCGACGACCGCGAAGCCCTTGCCCGCCTCGCCGGCGCGCGCCGCCTCGATCGTGGCATTGAGGGCCAGCAGGTTGGTCTGGCTGGCGATGTCATTGATGATCTGCGTCACCTCGCCGATCTTCTGCGCCGCGCTGACCAGATCGCTCACCATCTGCTCCGACTTCTTCGCCTCGTTGACCGCGATCCCGACCACCCGGGTCGATTCCGAGATCTGCCGCGAAATCTCATTGACCGAGGCGGCGAGTTCCTCCGTCGCCGATGAGACGGTGCTGGACTGCTGGTTGGTCTGCTCCGCCGCCGCGGCCAGAGACTGCGCCGTACCTTCCATCCCCTTGGCGGACGACGAGACCTCCTGCACCAGCGCCTTCACCCCGTCCTCGAAGTCCTGGGCCAGCGCACGGTTCTGTTCCTTGCGCTTGGAAAGGTCGGTCGCGAACTTAACGACCTTGAAGGGCCGGCCGTTCTGGTCGAGGATCGGGTTGTAGGAAGCCTCGATCCAGACCTCCTTGCCGCCCTTGCCGATCCGCTTGTACTGGCCGGCGTCATATTCGCCGCGGCCTAGCTTGGCCCAGAACGCCTTGTATTCGGGGCTGGCCGCGTAGGCCGGCTCGGCGAACATGCTGTGATGCTTGCCCTGGATCTCGGCCAAGGTATAGCCGAGGGTGTGCAGGAAGTTGTCGTTGGCGGTGATGATCGTGCCGTCCAGGTTGAACTCGATCACCGCCTGCGAACGGCCGATCGCCTCGATCTTGCCCTGAAGATCCGCCTGCTCCGCCTTCATCTTCGAGATGTCGGTCGCGTACTTGACGACCTTGTAGGGCTTGCCGCCGCGCATCAGCGGGTTGTAGGACGCCTCGATCCAGATCTCGCGGCCGCCCTTGCCGAAGCGCTTGTATTGCGCCGCCTGAAATTCGCCGCGATTGAGGCTGGCCCAGAACTCACGATACTCCGCACTGGCCGCGTAGGCCGGTTCGCAGAAGATGCTGTGGTGCTTGCCCTTGATTTCGGCAAGCTGGTAGCCGACCGCCGCGCAGAAGTTCGCATTTGCGGTGATGATGGTGCCGTCCATATTGAACTCAATCACCGCCTGCGACTTGTCCAGCGCCGCGAGCTTGGCGGCGGCATCGCCGCCGAGAACTGAGAATGCCATGACCTGATCCCCTTTTCGGTCGTATTCCACGGGCCGGCGGATCGCAGGCCTCGACCAGATGAATATGGGGCTGTGCGGATTCCGACGCTGCGGCATGGGATGCCGCCATTTGGCGCCGAGTGCCAAAATCCGACCATCGCCAGACGTGACCCGATCAGGGGATATACATCACAAGCAGTTTACCGCCGCTCCAGATGGTTGCGGATGCATCGTCTGTTATGCACGCAACGTGAGAAACCTGGGAGTGTAATCCTCAGGCAGCCGCGGGAATCCTAGCGTCTCCGCGCGGGCTTAACACATTATCAGCAATTTGAACCGCATTCTCGATAACAAGACGGGTGTATGAAAGGTCGGCTCTTGTTTGCGCAGAACGTACCACTCGATGCTCATCCTGCATTCCGCGTGTCGTGCTTCGATACGCTGCAAGACGCCGTGGCGAAGCAGCTTGCGGCCAAGTTCGTGGAGCTTCCCACACAGCCCGTCCTGTTCGATGCGCGCGCCAATCGCTTCAATCTGCCGAACAGCAGTCTCTGGTTCTGCGCATTCGGCGCGCCGGTCGCGATCCAGTTTCCGGAGCCCGATCATGTCCGCGTGCAGTTCCATCACGCCGGGGTCGGCGCCACCTGGATCGGCGGCATATTGGCGCCGGTGACCAGCAGCCAGGCCTGCATCACATCGACGGCGGCCGAGTTCGATTTCGACAACGATTTTCAGCAGGTGGTCTGGCGCGTGTCCAAGGACTTCCTGCGGAAGAAGCTGGCCAGCCTGACCGACGCGCCGTTGACCGGCGAACTGGCCTTCGATCACCAGCTGGACCTGGACAAGCCCAAATCCCAGCTGCTGACCAAACTGCTCGGCTGCACCATCCATGCGGCGGAATCCCTGCATGCCGATCCCGGCGGGATCGTGCTCGGCGAGCTCGAGCAGGCACTGGTCTCGGCCTTCCTCGCCGCCAGCGTACATCGTTACCGCGATCATCTCGAAGGCCGCGTGCCGGCCGCGGCGCCCTGGCAGGTGCGACGCGCCGAGGCTTATATCGCCGCCCATTGGGACAAGCCGCTGGAGATCGATACGGTCGCCGAAGTGACCGGCGCCAGCGTGCGCAGCATCTTCCGCGCCTTCAAGCAGAGCCGCGGCTATACCCCGTTCGAGTTCGCCAAGCGCCTGCGGCTCAACCAGGCGCGCCGCATGCTCGAAGAGACGGAATCCGGCGGCTCGGTCACCAGTGTCTGCTTCGCCTGCGGTTTCAGCGATCTCGGCCGCTTCAGCAAGGATTTCGCCCAGGCATTCGGCGAGCGCCCGTCCGACGTGCTGAAGCGTAACAAAGGCGCCGTCGCGGCGCTGCACTGAGCATCACGCTCAGAGCGTCATTCCCGCCGGACGTTCCGGACCGATTGCGGCCTTCAGCTGCTTCAACGTCGCAAGGTCGCGCACCCATTCGTAATGCATGCCCTTGAGCGTCGTGACCAGAATGCCGGCGTCGCGAATCCGCCGCAGGCCTGCCTCGTGATGCGGCGGCGGCGAGCCGCAGGCGTCTTCGATCACGGCGACCCGATAGCCCGCCGCCGCGAGGCCGAGCGCCGAATGCGCGACACAGACATCGGTCTCCAGCCCGACCAGCACGAAGGCGTCGCGTCCCGACGCAGCGACCGCGGCGCGGATATCCGCTTGGTCGTAGAGACCGAACACCAGCTTGTCGAAGACCTTTGTCCCTGCGGGCAGCAGAGCGGCAAGCTCCGGCAGCAGCGGCCCGTCATTGGTGATATCTTCCGCCGTGGCGATGGTCGGGATGCCGAGCGCGCGGGCCACGCGAATGAACCAGCCGATGCGCGCGACCAGGGGTGCGGCGAGTCCGGCCGGGAGCTTGTCGAGGAAGTATTGCTGCACGTCGATGACGACGAGGCAGGACGCGTCGCGATGGAACAAGCCCTGGTCCGGCATCTTCAGCGCTTCGTCGCCTGGACGAGATTGACCTTCACGGTGACCTCGCCCAGGGCCTTGCAAGCCTCCAGCCGATGCAATCCGCTCACCAGGACGTAGCGCTGCTTGTCCGGACGGACCAGGATCGGCGATTGCATCCCGTTCTCGGCGATGCTTGCGGCGATCGACTGCACCTTGTCGGCGTCGATCGGCCCGCGCTTGGCCGCCGGAACGTAGATCTCTTCGATCTTGATCAGGACGTCTTTCATGCCGGGAGGCTAGCCCGAGGGATCACTGCTGTCGAGCATCCGCGCGGCGGTTCAGTTTGGGCGTTTCACTTCACCCTGAATCCAGTCGCGGAAGGCGCGGATCTTGCGCAGGTTCTTGCGCGTCTCCGGATAGACCAGCCAATAGGCGGTATCGTCGGTCGCCATCAAAGAGAAGGGCTGCACCAGGCGGCCGGCGGCGAGGTCACCGGAGAAGAAGGCCGGCATCAACATCGCAATGCCCTGGCCGGCGATTGCGGCGGTGCCCAGCAGCGACTGGACATCGAGCCTGACATTCGAAGGCGCGACCGGCGGAATCTCCGCGATGCCCGCGGCCTGCGACCACAGCCGCCACCATTCGTCATGCGCATCGAGCCGCGGCGCCTTCAGCATGTCGGCCGGTGCGGCCCAGGGACCATGGCGCGCCAGGAAGTCGGGACTGCAGAGCGGCGTGAAGGCGATCGGGATCAGTTGATCGGCGCGCAGCCCCGGCCATGTGCCGCGGCCGCCGCGGATTCCGATATCGAACTCCTCGCGGGTGAAGTCGACGTTGCGACTGGAGAGATCGATGCGGACCGCGATCTCCGGATGCTGCTGCTGGAAGGCGCCGAGCCGCGGCACCAGCCAGTTGGTGGCGAAGGTATGCACCGCCGTCACCGCCAGCACGGCATCGTCGGTCTCGCGCAGTTCGGCGAAGGCGACATGCAGGCCGTGGAAAGCGGCAGCCACGGCCGGTGCCAAGCGCCGCCCGGTCTCCGAGAGCTCGACCTTCTTCGGCAGGCGGATGAACAGCGCCTTACCGAGCCGGTCTTCCAGCAGCTTGACCTGGTAACTGACCGCGGCCTGGGTCATGCCCAGCTCTTCCGCCGCCTTGGTGAAGCTCTGATGCCTGGCGGCGGCCTCGAAGGCCCGCACCGCGGTCAGCGGCGGCAGGCTGGGGCTGAAGGGCGGCGCGGCATCCTTGGGCATGATCTCGATCCTGGGCGCCGGTCCATAAGGCCAGCTTATGCTCTTCCCCTGACAATCGCTTTGAGGAACAGGGCTGTCGAGGCCAATTTCCCTCCATCAGCATAAAAGCAGCTTTGGCTTGCCGGGGTTGGAGGATTGCAGAATGGCCGAGATGGTTGGAGTTTCCCATTGCACCGAGCGGCGCAGCAGCGCGACCGGACGCCTCATGGCAGCGCTGCAGCGCGGTCTCTCCCACCTGACCGGCGGCGGCCGTTCGAGCCAGCTCCGGCTGGAGGAATGGCCGGATTACCTGCTGCGCGACATCGGTCTCGACAGCACGATCCGCGACCAGGCTGAGCCCCGCGGCAAGCCGACTGACTTCCTGATGCGTTAGGCCAGCGCCTCGGCAATCGCGTCCAGCAGCTGGCGGCGGGCGAAGGGCTTGTAGAGCACTCTCTTTGCACCCAGCCGGCCGGCAATGGCGAGCACATCGAGCCCGTTCTGGGCGCCGCCGCCGGAGATCGCGATCACCGGGATCCTGGGTTCGCGATCCCTGAGCTCGTTCAGCATCTCGAACCCGTCGCCTTCCGGCATGAAGATGTCGGTGATGACCAGATCGGGTGTGTGATCCTTCAGCAGCGCGCTGGCCGACTTGGCATTCGCCGCCTGGACCACGCCGTAACCCGACATCTCCAGGATCCGCGCCACGGTGATCCGCGCGTCGTCGTTGTCGTCAACCAGAAGGATGCTCGCACTGTCGCCCATTTCACTGTCACCCATCGCGGCGCCTCCGAGCGGCGGCGCCAAAAGCGACAGCCTGCTCCATATCAAGCAGGCGCTCAAGCTCGCGATTCTGCTGTTGATCAAGCTCGCATCGGTATATATTTAAAATTGTTGATATATTTCTGTATCCGATAACGTCTTGACGCCTACCTTGGACTACTCAAGGGTACGATTTCCTAGCCACTCTTCGGCGCCGACGGGGTTAATGACGAGTCATAAACGAATCCGGTGACGAACGGCCATGGTCGGCGAGTCCGGTACATTGGGCAGGCGAGAGACTGGAACCGGAGCGGCGATATTCTCGCCTTTCTTCGCCCTGCCCTTCCTGGCCTTCATCGTCATTTCCGCGATTCTGCTGGGGCTCGGCCGGCACGAATATCCCGAGCTGCACACGATGCTCGACACCGGCATGTTCTTCCTGTCGGTGGTGCTGTCGGCCCTGCTCTGGGATATCGGGCGCCGGATCGAGCGCGGGTTCCCGATCTGGCTCGCCGCCAGCTTTGCCGTGACGGCGCTGTTCGAGTTCCTGCATGTCACCGCCACCATCGAGTGGTGGGACAACCTGTTGCCGGTGCTGTCGCTGCCGGACTGGCTGCGCCCGACGACCTGGTCGCCGTCCGGCTACGTTCTTCCGCTCGGCATCATCCTGGCGATGTGGCGGCTGCATCGCGGCGAAAGGCCGATGCCGTATTTCCTGCCGGGCCTCATGCTGCTCGGCGTGGCGCTGTTCGCCGTATTTCAGCTCTTCCCGGCAAACGTCGCGTTCAGCCCTCTGGGCATGACCCGCCCCGCCCAGATCGGCATCCCGTTGCTGTGGGCGATCGTCGCGCTGGTGGCATGGCGGATCCGCGGCGCCGAACGAAAGCTTCCGCCGATCGCGGCGATGGCGCTCATACTTTTCTGCGGCAACGCCGTCTTCCTCTATTCGCAGGCCGGGAATGACGACCAGGCGATGGTCGCGCATCTCAGTCGGGTGCTGGGCTATCTCGTGCTCATGCTTGCGGTGATGCGCATGGCCTCGCACGACATGCTGGAACGGATCCAGGCGGAGCAGTCGCTCAGCCAGTTGAATGCGGAGCTCGAGCGCCGGGTCGCGGACCGCACGATCCAGCTCGAAAAGGCCAATCGCTCGCTGACCGAAGAGAACGAGGAGCGGCGCCGGATCGAGGAATCGCTCCGCGAGACGGATCGTCGGCTGCGCCTGCATCTCGAGCGCCTGAACCTCCTGCACCAGGTGACCCGCGCGATCGGCGAGCGGCAGGACCTCGCCAGCATCTTCCAGGTGGTGATCCGGAGCGTCGAGGACGAGCTGCCGGCCGATTTCTGCACGCTCTGCCTGTTCGACGAGACCGACCATGTGCTGACCGTCGCCGGAGTCGGCGCGAAGAGCTTCGACACCGCGATGGCGCTGGCGATGCCGGAGCGCGCGCGCATCGGGATCGACGCCAACGGCCTGTCGCGCTGCGTCAGCGGACATCTGGTCTACGAGCCGGACCTTACCAGGCTGCAGTTCCCCTTCCCGCAGCGGTTGCTGCAGGGCGGGCTTCGCGCCATGGTGCTGGCGCCGCTGCAGGTCGAGAGCGCGGTGTTCGGCGTCCTGGTGGTGGCCCGCCGCGAGCCGGAGTCCTTCTCCAGCTCGGAATGCGAGTTCCTGCGGCAGCTGAGCGAACATGTGGCGCTCGCCGCGCACCAGGCGCAGCTCTACAGCGCGCTGCAGCAGGCCTATAACGACCTACGCCAATCGCAGCAATCGGTCATCCAGCAGGAACGGCTGCGGGTGCTCGGACAGATGGCGAGCGGCATCGCGCATGACATCAACAATGCGCTCACTCCGGCATCGCTCTACACCGAGACCCTGCTGGAGGACGACCAGACCCTGTCGTCGACCAGCCGAGAGCTGCTCGGCGTGGTGCACCGCGCGATCGGTGACGTCGCGCACACGGTTTCGCGGATGCGCGAGTTCTACCGCCAGCACGACGCCCAGATCAGCCTGGCGCCGATTGCGCTCAACGAGCTCATCTGCCAGGTGGTCGAGCTGACGCGGGCGCGCTGGCGCGACATGCCGATGCAGCGCGGCGTCGCGGTCGGCGTCCAGCTCAACCTTGCCCCCGAGCTGCCGCCCATGGAGGGCGTCGCAAGCGAGATCCGCGAGGCCCTGATCAATCTGCTGTTGAATGCCGTCGACGCTATGCCGAATGGCGGCACGATCTCGTTCACGACTGCCGCCGAAGCGGGAAACCTGGAGCGTCCGCCGCGCATCTGCTGCGAGATCACCGACACCGGCGCCGGCATGAGCGAGGAAACCCGCCGCCGTTGCCTCGAGCCCTTTTTCACCACCAAGGGCGAGCGCGGCACCGGCCTCGGCCTCGCCATGGTCTACGGCGTGCTCCAGCGCCATGCCGCCGAGCTGGAGATCGACAGCGCGGTCGGCCGCGGCACCACGATGCGGCTGATCTTTCCGGCTGCCGACGCCGCACGGGCACATACCGAGGGCGAGAGCGCCGAGCCGGCGCGGCCGCCGCGCCTGCCCCTGCTGGTGATCGACGACGACCCGATCCTGCTGCAGACCCTGCGCAACATCCTGGAGAACGACGGCCATGCCGTCACCGTCGCCACCGGCGGCGCGGAGGGCATCGCCGCATTCAAGGAAGCCATGGCCGCCGGACGATCGATCGCCGCGGTCATCACCGATCTCGGCATGCCGAATGTAGACGGCCGCAAGGTCGCCGCCGCGATCAAGGTGGAATCGCCGGAAACGCCGATCCTGCTGCTGACCGGCTGGGGCCAGCGCCTGATCGACGACGACGATGCGCCGGCCCATGTCGACCGGGTGCTCAGCAAGCCGCCGAAGCTGCGCGATCTCCGCCAGGCCTTGGTCGATCTGACCCGGGCGAAGCCCTGAACGCCGAGCTGAGTGCCTAGCCGCGCCAGTGCGGCGGATAAGTGCGGTCGTAGTAAGGCAGCGCTTCGATGCGCTTGAGCCAGGCCGCGAGCTTGGGCGGAAGATCCGTGGGCTTGTAGCCCAGGCCCGGTGCCCGCTCCTCGACCCGCCCCAGCAGGCGGATCCAGGGAAACACGGTGTAGTCCACAAGCCCCACACCGCCGGCGAAGAAATCGCCCTGCAGCGCATCGGCCCAGCGCGCCAGCTCGACGTCGAGCTTCGCGCGGGCTTCGGCGATCTTCTTCGGGTCGCGCGCTTCCGGCTTGGTGTAGAGCGTTGCGTCGATGAAAGGATCCAGCGCCTTCTCGAGATCGCCGCCGGCTTCCGCGATCAGCCGGCGCGCGACGCCGCGCGCCTTGGCTTCCTTCGGCAGCAGCGGCTTATCCGGATAACGTTCGTCCAGATACTCGGCGATCGCATTGGACTCCGAGAGCGCGAAACCGTCATCGACGATCGCCGGCACCCGGCCGCGCGGGTTCACCTTCAGGAATTCCGGCGTCTTGGTCTGGTCGGGCTCGAAGGTCAGGCGCTTCGCTTCGTAGGGAAGGCCCTTGTGCTCCAGCGCCAGCCAGACCTTCCAGGCGTAGGGCGAGCCCGAGCCGTAATAGAACGTCATTGCCATGATGTCTGTCCCGCTCCCATGAGAATCCGGATGGAGTCTTAGCCGAGATGCCGGGAGACTTCGCCCCTGATCTGCGTGGGGACAAGGTCACGCCTTCTTTCGCAGCCGCGCCATGCCGTCCAGCAGCAGTTCGAGTCCCTGCGCGAAGGTCGGCTCGAAATACTGCGGCTTGAAGTAGCCAGCGACCGCGGCGAGGTTCGGGCAGTCGCGGGCGATCTCGGCATCGGAGGCGGGCTCCGCCGCTGACGGCCCCTTGGCATAGCCGGCGGTCTCGTCCAGCGCCGCGCCGGTGATGTAATAGCCGAACGCGCGGAACAACCGCGCCGCCGTGGCTTCGTCGAAGCCGCCGTTGCGGAACATCCCGATCACCGTGTCGAGCTTGCGCACGCCGACGGATGTGTTCAGGCGATGCACCGCCAGCAGCGGATAGAGCTTAGGGTGGGCCAACGCCATGGCCCGGTAGTTCCAGGCCGCCTTGCGCACCCGCTCGATCCAGTCGCCGTCCGGGGGCGGGACTTCGAGGGTGCCGATCACCCGGTCGACCACCGCGTCGATCAGGTGCGCCTT
>JAYSFH010000102.1:0-9981 GCA_041913405.1 Dongia sp.
GGCGGCCGAGGACAAAGCCGCAGGCATGGCACCCGGCGGAACATTCGCCGCTGGGATGCTGCCGGCCGGAACGCTGGGCGCAGGGACGGCGCCCGGCGGAACATTCTTGACCGGCAGGCTGCCGGGTGGAACCGCGGCAGCCGGCGGAGGCGCGCCGGCAGGCAACGGCGCCGCACCTTTCGGCAGCGGCGTTGCTTCGGCGGTGTCGGCGGCGGCGAACAGTGCGGCGATGCGCGTGGCGACATCGGGCTGCAGGATCGTGGCGCCACCGTTCGGTTGCGCGAGCGGCGTCGGCAAGGCGGGAGAGCCGCCGCCCACGAGCGGCGGCGCCCCGCTCGGCAGCTTCGACGGCGCCGCTGTGCCGGACGGCAATGTTCCAGCGGGCAGCGTGGTTGTGGGGACCGTGCCGGACGGCAACGTCGTCGCAGGCGGCACCGATCCCTGCGGCAGCGGTTTGGGCCCGTCGGGATCGGCCGGGGCGACGATCGGACCGCTCGGCAGCGCTTGAGGCGGGTGCGGTTCGATCAACGCCCGGGCCTGGGCGAGGATCTGCGCCTTCTGCGCGGCGTCGGGCGGCGCCGAGATCGGCGGGCTCGGTGCGGTGAAGGGCTCGATCTCCACATCCGGCGTCGGCAGCAGCGAGGCGACCGGCGGCGCCTGCACGACCACCGCCTTGACGCTGCTGCCGGCGATCTGGATCGGCGGGGGCGCGGCAGGCCGTGGCGCGGGCTCGGCCTTGGTCCTGTGCGCGGCCGCACCGGCCGCGCCGCTCGAAGCGGTCGCGGCCGAGCTCACGCCACCGGCGCTGCCGCTGCCGGCCTGGTTGGACTTCTCGGCATTGCGGTTGCCGGCTTCGACCGCGAGGATCAGCACCTGCAAGCGATCGCCGCCGGCATTGCGGACTTCGAGCGTCACCTGGCTGCCGGCGGGAATCGCCGCATTGGTGGCGACGCTGACCGTGCCCTTGTCGGTGGCGATGGTGGTCAGGCCGTCGCTGCCCTTGCCGAGCACGGTGCCTTTGAGGATGGTGCCGGTCACCAGGCCGAGCAGGCTGCGCGGCGGATCCGGCACGACGCCGGACATTACGTTGGGCCCGGTCGAGGTGCCGGGGAGGTTGCGGCTGATCGGGTTGAAGAGGTCGCTCACGCCCCGCGCCTGGCGGAGGTCTGCTCGCCGCCGGTGATCTCGAACACCTTGCGCGCCAGCGCCTCGATATCGGTCGCGGCCGGGCTGCTCGGATGCCGCACCAGCAGCGGCGTCTGGGTCGAGATCGCATCGCGCACCTTGGGGTCGCGTCGGATCACGCCCAACAGCGGGACGCGGCGCTTCAGGAACCGCTCACAAGCCTTCGAGAGTGTCTCATAGGTGCGCTGGCCGATCTCGCGGCTCGACGCCATGTTGACCACGACGCCCATCGGCGTCTCCTTGTGCTGTTCCTGGGCGTCGAGCGTCACCATCTTGATCAGCGCATAAGCGTCGGTGAGGGCGGTCGGCTCGTCGGTGGTGACCACCAGGCAGAAGCCGGCGCGGCTGGCGAGATAGCGCACCGGGCGCTCGATGCCGGCGCCGAGATCGACCACCACGCGGCCGTAGGAGTCGCCGACCGCGCGCAGGCCCTGCGCCAGCGCCTGCAGCCGGTTGATCGGCATGCTGGCCAGGCTGCCGGAGCCGGAGCGTCCGGCGATCAGGTCGAAGCCGCCGCTCGGATAGTTGATGATGGCGCGGCTCAGCGGCAGGTGGCGCTCCAGCGCGGTGCCGAGATCCATGCCGGGCTGAATGCCGAGCTGCACGTCGATGTTCGCCAGGCCGAGATCGCCGTCGAACAGCAGCACGCGCTGGCCGAGTTTGGACAGCGCCTGGGCCAGCGAGATGCTGAGCCATGTCTTGCCGACGCCGCCTTTGCCGGAGGCGACCGCGATGACATTGGCAATCGGTTCATCCGACGGCGTCGTCGCCGTGCGGACGGGTGACTCACTCATGTTCTTGATCCCACTGGTCGCTTCCGGCTTCCGCCTGTCCCGTCGGAACCCGGCTTCTTACGCGCCACACCGCCCTGGGGGCCGAAATTCGGCCGTTCCCCGTCTGCTTCATGGGCGACTCGCGCGGCGGTGGTGCTATTTTGCGCGCGTTTCGGGGCTTCCGCCATCTCCTGCGGCATCAGCAGCCGGGCCAGAGCATCGGCCCCGAAGAACATCAGTCCATTGGCGATTTCCGGGGAAACCCCGAATTCCGCATAGGCCAGCTGTCCGCCTTCGGCACAAGCAAGCAGCGCGCCATAGCGCCGGGCGGCGTCGATCCGGGTCGCGATCAGCCGCTGGCAGCCGACCTCGGAAAACAGCTGACCCAGCTCGGCGGATTCGGAGACATCGCCCCCGGCGGCCAGGGTCAGCACCGGCTCGGCCTTTACCGAGGCGGCCAGGTCGGCCAGGGCCGCCATGTCGTCGGGTTTGAGCGGGTTGATGCCGGCAGTGTCGATCAGCACCAGCGCACCCTCGGGGGCGGCGCCGACCGCGCGCTTCAGGGCCCCGGCATTCTTCGCCTGGTAAGCGGGGATCCCCATGGCCTTGGCATAGGTCGCGAGCTGGTCGATCCCGCCCGCCTTGGCGAGGTCGCAAGTGATGGCGACCACCGGCCATTTCTGCGCCCGGGCGCCGGCGGCAAGCTTGGCCAAGGTCGCGGTTTTGCCGGCCCCGGGCAGGCCGACCAGCATGATCGGGCGCTCCGGCCGGTTCTGCAGGATCGGGCTGTAGGTGAAGCGAGAGCGGAGTGCTGCGCCCAGTGCCTGGCGCGGATTCTCCAGCAGGAAATTCTCGGCCAGGGTCAGCAGCCGTTCGGTCAGCAGCTCCGGCACGCGGTGAAAATCGAGCGCGCCGGCGATCGCATCCATCGGCTCGACCGCAAGCAGGGGCGCGGGCTCCAGGATCGCGGCGCGATCCAGCGCGGCCGTGATCTTGACCTGCTTGCCCGCGGTCTCGGTGCTCAGGATCACGGCATCGGGGCCGAGCTCGTCGCGCACCAGGCGGATGGCTTCGCTCATGTTCGCGGCGCTGAAGGTTCGAAGTCGCATGGGGCTATCTTATACCAGGACGCCCGCCGCGCGATCAGATCTGCCCGAGGGTGCGGATCTTCGCCTTCGCGTGGATCTCGTTCTGCGACATTACCATGGTGGTCGCCCGGAACCGCTCGATGATCTGCCGGACGAAGGGGCGGATCCCCGGGCTGGTCAGTAGGACCGGAGACTCACCCATGATGGCGAAGCGCTCGAAGGTCTGGCGCACCGACTGGATGAACTGCTGCAGCTGGGTCGGCGGCATGACCAGGTGGCGCTCCTCGCCGTCTCCGGCGATCGAATCCGCGAAAGCCTGCTCCCATTCCGGCGACAGGGTGACCAGCGGGATGATGCCGCCGGTATCGGTTGCGGAATCCGAAATCTGGCGGGCCAGTCGGGCGCGCACATGCTCGACGATCGAGGTGATGTTGCGGGAATAGCCGCAGGCCTCCGAGATGCCTTCGAGCACGTTCGGCAGGTCGCGGATCGAGACCCGCTCGCCGAGCAGGGTCTGCAGCACGCGCTGCACCCCGCCGACGGAAATCTGGCTCGGCACCAGGTCGGCGACCAGCTTCTGCTGCTCCTTCGGCAACTCGTCCAACAGCTTCTGCGTCTCCGCATGAGACAGCAGTTCGGACATGTTGTCCTTCACGATCTCGGTCAAGTGGGTGGTGATCACGGTTGCGGGATCGACCACGGTATAGCCGCGAAACATCGCTTCGTCGCGCGCCGAAGGATCGACCCACATCGCCGGCAGGCCGAAGGCCGGCTCGGTGGTCTCTTCGCCGGCCATGCCGATCTTGTCGCCGCGCGGGTCCATGACCATGATCATGTTGGGGCGGAGATCGCCACGGCCGGCCTCGATCTCCTTCACCCGCACGATGTAGGAGTTGGCGTTGATCTGCAGGTTGTCCTGGATGCGCACCGCCGGCAGGATGAAACCCATCTCGGTCGCGAGCTGGCGCCGCAGCGCCTTGATCTGGTCGGTCAGGCGATGGCCGCGCTCGGTGTTGATGAGGCCCAACAGGCCGTAGCCGAGCTCGAGCCGGATCGCGTCGATGGTGAGCGCGGTCGAGATCGGCTCTTCCAGGACCGGGGCCGCCGCTTCCTTCTTCTTCTGCTGCTGGACCTCGGCGGTGACCGCGCGCCGCTGGGTCCGCGTCACCAGGAAGGCCGCGGTGCCGGCCAAGATCGCCAAGGCGAGGAACGGAATGGTCGGGATGCCCGGCAGCAGCGACATGAGGCCCATCAGGAAGGCGGCGAGACCGAGCGCCAGCGGGTAGCCGGAGAGCTGCTTGAACAGCGCCTTGTCGGTCGAGCCGACCATGCCGGCCTTGGTCACCAGCATGCCGGCGCCGGTCGAGACGATCAGCGCCGGAATCTGGCTGACCAGGCCGTCGCCGACCGAGAGCAGGGTATAGGACTTAGCCGCGTCGCTCATGCTGAGGCCCTGCTGGACCACGCCGATGATGATGCCGCCGATGATGTTGATCAGGACGATGACCAGGCCGGCGATTGCATCGCCGCGCACGAACTTGGCGGCGCCGTCCATCGCGCCGAAGAAGTTGCTCTCGTCCTCGAGCTGCTTGCGGCGGGCCTTGGCTTCGGTCTCATCGATCAGGCCGGCCGAAAGATCGGCATCGACCGCCATCTGCTTGCCGGGCATCGCGTCGAGGCTGAAGCGCGCCGAAACTTCGGCGATACGGCCGGAACCCTTGGTGATGACGACGAAGTTCACGAGAACCAGGATCGCGAAGACGATCAAGCCGATGACATAGTTACCGCCCATGACGAAGCCGCCGAAGGCCTCGATCACATGGCCGGCGGCGGCGGTGCCTTCATGCCCGTGCGACAGCACCAATCGCGTGGACGCGAGGTTGAGGGAGAGGCGCAGCATGGTGACGACCAGGAGCACCGTCGGAAAGGTCGAGAAGTCGAGCGGCTTCTCGATCAACAGCACGACCATCAGGATCAGCACCGAGACCGTGATCGAGAAGGCCAAGGCGATGTCGAGCAGCCAAGCCGGCATCGGGAAGATCAGAACGGTCAGGACCGAGATGATTCCCAGGGCGAACAGGATCTCGCCGCGCCGCAGCGTGGCGACGACCTTGTTCAGGTTGAAGCCGCCGCGCGCCGCTCCGGTTTGGGAACCGGTGGCGGCGGTGGATGCATTGCCGGCGTCGGACATGGGCTACTCGTTCCCGCTCAGGGTGCTGAAATCCGAGCTGATCAGGCCGAGGCCTGATCGGGCTCGCCATGCGAGGGCGGAACCATGACGCCTTCCTCGCTGTACTGCTTCAGCTTGTTGCGCAGCGTCCGGATCGAGATGCCGAGGATGTTGGCGGCATGGGTCCGGTTGCCCAGGCAATGCGACAGCGTGTCGATGATGAGCTCGCGTTCGACCGTGGCCACGGTCTTGCCGACCAGCACCGCCGTGCCGGCGGCATCGGCCGCCTTGGCCGCGGCGGCGTCCGCGGCACTGGGCGCCGCTTCGGTCGCGCGGGTCACCGGCAGGCCGCGGCCGCCGGTCAGCAGCACGGCCTCTGGGCCGATGATCGGGCCCTGGGCCAGCAGCACCGCGCGGTGCATGGTGTTCTCGAGCTCGCGGACGTTGCCGCGCCACTCATGGGCGAGGAGGATGGCCTGCACCTCCGGCGCGATGCCGTCGATCTTGATGCCGTTGGCTTCGCCGTACTTCTTGGCAAAATGCTCGGCCAGGACCGGGATGTCGCCCGGGCGCTCGCGCAGCGGCGGCAGCTCCAGCGACATCACGTTCAGGCGGAAATAGAGGTCCTCGCGGAAGTTGCCCTTCTTGACCTCGTCCTGCATGTCGCGGTTGGAGGTGGCGACCAGGCGGAAGTCGACCTTGACCGGGGAGGAGCCGCCGACCCGGTCGATCTCACGCTCCTGGAGGGCGCGCAGCAGCTTGGCCTGCAGGCGGGGGTGCATTTCGCTGATTTCGTCGAGCAGCAGGGTGCCGCCGCTGGCTTCCTCGAACTTGCCGATGCGGCGGGCGACGGCGCCGGTGAAGGCGCCCTTCTCATGGCCGAACAGCTCGGATTCCAGGAGGTTCTCCGGGATCGCGGCGCAGTTCACCGAGATGAACGGCTTCGAGGCCCGCTTCGAATGGGCATGGATGTAGCGCGCCATCACTTCCTTGCCGGTGCCGCTCTCGCCGGTGATCAGGATGCTGGCGTCGCTCGGCGCCACCTGGTCGGCGAGCTTCAGCACGGCCTTGAGGTTCGGGTCGTTGAAGATGAAGGCGGAACTCTCTTCCGCGACGGCGGCCAGCACCGCGGCGATCAACTCGGCGTCGGGCGGCAGCGGAATGTATTCTTTCGCACCGGCGCGGATCGCGCGGACCGCGATCTCGGACGAGGAGCCTATGCCGCAGGCGACCACCGGCAGGTTGATGCGCTCGCGCTTCAGGCTCTCGATCATGCGCTGGATGTCGAGGTTGACGTCGAACATGACGAGATCGGCGCCCTGGCCATTGCGAAGCGCGTGCATCGCCTGATCGACGTCGTTCACATGGGCGACCTTGGCGCCACGCGAGAGGGCGATTTTGCCCGCCGCGCTGATATGGCCGTCCAGGGAACCGACAATAAGCAACCGCATCTTCCGTCTCCTTAGTCGAAATACTTCACCCGCTGGGTCGCGGGCAGAATGGTGTTGAGGACCAGCTCCAGGCGGCGGGGATTCTCCTGCCGTCCGATCGAGAGCGAGCCCAGGATGTAGATCTGGTTGATCAAGAGCTCGGTCGCCGAGTTGCGCTCGAGCTTGGAGGCGAGCGGCAGGAACACGACGTTGGCGAGCAGGGCGCCGTAGAGGGTGGTGAGCAGCGCCACCGCCATCGCCGGGCCGATCGATTCCGGGTTGTTGAGGCTGCCCAGCATGTTGACGAGGCCGACCAGGGTGCCGATCAGGCCCATCGCCGGGGCGACTTCGGCCGCGCGCCGCAGGATGCCGGTCGAGCGCACGTGGCGCTGCATCATGGCATGGGTTTCGAAGGTGAGATTGCGCTCGATCTCCTCGACCGCGATGCCGTCCACCAGCATGGTCATCGAGCGGTGCAGGAAGGGTTCGGGACGCAGCCCATAGAGTTCCGACTGGAGCTGCAGGATGCCGCGGCGGCGGGCGCGCTCGGCCAGCTGCAGCATGCGCATCGCGGCGTCGTTGGGGGTCTGGCCGGAGCGGAACAGCGTCCGGAGCATGATCGGCTGCGCCTGGAACACCTCGCCGACCGAGTAGCTGACCGCGGTGACGGCGAAGGTGCCGAACACGACCAGCAGGATCGCCGGCACGTTGATGAAGGCGGTCCAGGTGCCTTCCAGCAGGATCGCGGCGACGATCAGGCCGATCGCGCCGAACAGGCCGATGAAGGTCGCGAAGTCGATGCCGCCGGACCGCGGCGCGATCCTGACCGGTGCATCGCCGCGCCGGGTGAAGGAATCGGCGTCGAACCGGTTTTCGCCGCGCTCGCCTGCTGCTTCAGCCATGGTCTGGTTCCCGCTTCAAGGGTCGCTTCGCTCTCACGCGCGATCGGTCTTGATGATTTCGGTCATGGTCACGCCGAGGCGGTCTTCCACGACCACGACCTCGCCGCGGGCGACCAGGCGGTTGTTGACGTAGATGTCCACCGCCTCGCCGACCTTGCGGTCGAGCTCCACGACCGCGCCGCGGCCGAGCTTCAGCAACTGGCTGACCTGCATCTGGGCCCGGCCCAGCACCGCGGAGACCTGGACCGGCACGTCATAGACCGCATCCAGCTCCTTGGAGGAGCCGCGGCTGGCTTCGCCGCCGCTCTCCTGAACGTCGCCGCCGCCGGCATTCTCGAACTCGGTCAGTTGCAGATTTTCTTCGTCGCCCATTTTGAACTCCTATCAATCCGCTGCTGGAGCGGAATTCTCCTGGTTGGAAATCAACGCCTGTTCCATCGCCGCCTCGATCGCCTTCCAGATCTCGTCGGCGCTCCTGATCATGCCGCCCTGGCTCCACTCGATCCTGCAGTCGCCGGGCTTCAGGCCCTCTTCGCCGGCCACCATGATGCGGCCCTCGAAGCCGCGCGACTGCGCCAGGGCCTCGACCTCGCCTTTCAGCGTCTCGGCCAGGTCGCTTGCGACCTTGACCGTGAAGCGCGGCTCGGTGCGGAGCTGATCGAGGCAGCGTCCGAGCAATTCCTTCACCTCTTCGAGCCCGTGCTGGCGCGCGAACTCGGGAAACAGCCGCCGCACCATCGCCAGGCTCAGTTCCAGTGTCGTCTCGCGGAGCTGCGCCGCGGCGGCCTGGACCTCGCCGTCCACCTTGGCGAAGTGCTGGGCAATGGCGGCCAGCGCCGTCGCGGTCTGGCGCTCGGTCTGCGCCGTCGCGTCGGCCTTGCCCTTGGCCTGGCCTTCGGCCAGCGCGGCCTTGCGGGCGTCGGCCACCGCAGCCGCCAATTCCTCCTCCGAGAAGGTCGGCGGCGGCGGGGGCGGCGGCGGAAGGTCTTCCACCAAGATCTCCGGCTCGGGCTTCGGCGCCACCACGCGCGGCGCGTCGAAGTCGTTGTCGAAGGTGAATTTGCGGACCACGGCCACTGTTTCAGCTCTTCCCATTGGCCTAGTAGATCAACTCGTCTTCGCCCTTCTTGTCGGAAAGGACGATCTCACCCTTGGAAGCAAGCTCCTTGGCCATGTTGACCATGGCCATCTGCGCCTCTTCGACGTCGCGCAGGCGGACCGGGCCCATCGCCGCCATGTCCTCGCGCAACATCTTCGACGCGCGCTCCGACATGTTGTTGAGGAAGAGGTCGCGCAGCGCTTCCGAGGCGCCCTTGAGGGCCATCGGCAGCTTCGCCTTGTCGACGTTGCGGAGCAGGGTCTGGGCGCCGCCCGGATCCAGCTTGCCGAGGTCGTCGAAGGTGAACATCAGCGACTTCACCTTCTCGGCCGAATCGCGGTTGCGCTCCTCGAGGGCGTTCATGAAGCGCTGCTCGGTGCCGCGGTCGAGGTTGTTGAAGATCTCGGCGATCATCTCGTGGGCGTCGCGGCGGCTGGAGCGCGCCAGGTTCGACAGGAACTCGTTGCGCAGCGTCCGCTCGACGTCTTCCAGCACGTCCTTCTGGATCGCCTCCATCCGCAGCATGCGCATGACGACTTCCATGGCGAAGGCTTCCGGCAGGGTCGCCAGCACCCGCGACGCGTGGTCGGAGCGGACCTTGGAGAGCACGACGGCGACGGTCTGCGGGTATTCGTTCTTCAGGTAGTTGGCCAGCACGCTTTCGTTCACGTTGCTGAGCTTGTCCCACATGGTGCGGCCGGCCGGACCACGGATCTCTTCCATGATCTGGTCGACCTTGGTCTTGTCGAGCACCTTGGCGAGCAGGCGCTCGGTGGACTCGAAGGTGCCGGTCATGCCGCCGGTCGAGGAGATCTCGTCGGCGAACTCGACGAACAGCCGCTCGATCACCGTCGAGGAGACGGTGCCGAGGTTGGCCATGGTCTGCGAGATCTCCTTGATCTCGTCGTCGTGCATCAGCGCGAAGATCTTCGCGGCGCTCTCCTCGCCCACCGACATCAGCAGCAGGGCCGACTTCTGGGCCCCGGTCAGCGAACGATAATCGTCTTTGGCGCGCATCTTCCTGTCCTCTTCCCCGGCCTATTGGTCCGCGTTCATCCAGCCGCGCATGATGTTCATGGCTTGCTCCGGATGCTGGTCCACGAGGTCGCTGATCCGCTTCAGCGACGAGGCGCGGACCCGGCCTTCCACCTGGTTGATGTCGATCATCTGGTCGATCTCCTCGGCCATGTTGTCGGCTTCGAGCATGCCGTCGGCGGCGCTCATGCCGGGCAGGGCGGCGACACCGCCGGGGCCGGGGATCGCCAGCGCCGCGGCGGCGCCCGGCGGCAGGGCGGCGCCGGCCGGACCGGCCAAGGCCAGGCCCGGCTGCGCCA
>JAYSFH010000103.1:0-9905 GCA_041913405.1 Dongia sp.
GGGCAGCCGCCGAGGCCGGCGACCGAGCTGTCGACGACGCCGATCCCCAGCTCCAGCGCGGCGAGGATATTGGCCAGCGCCTGGCCGTAGGTGTCGTGGAAATGCACGGCGAGCTGTCTCATCGGAACGTGATTCGCCACCGCCTCGATCATCCGCTTCGCCTTCAAGGGCGTGCCTGTGCCGATGGTGTCGCCGAGGGAGATCTCCTCGCAGCCCATCTCGTAGAGGGCTTTCGACACGCGCGCGACCGCTTCCGGCGCGATTTCGGCTTCATAGGGACAGCCAAGAACGCAGGAGACGTAGCCGCGCAGGCGCCGCTCCTGGTCAAGCGCCCGCGCCGCCACCGGGCGGAAGCGGTCGAGGCTCTCGGCGATCGAGCAGTTGATGTTCTTCTTGCTGAAGCTCTCGGAGGCCGCGGCGAAGATCGAGATGTCCTTGGCGTTGGCGGCTTCCGCCGCCTCGAGGCCTTGCAGGTTCGGCACCAGGACCGGATAGCGCACGCCGTCCCTCTTCTTGAGGCCGGCCAGCACCGCGGCGGTGTCGGCCATCTGCGGCACCCATTTCGGCGAGACGAAACTTCCCGCCTCCACCGTCTTGATGCCGGCCTCGACCAGGCCTTCGATCAGCGCGATGCGCGCCTGGACCGAGACGGGATTGGGCTCGTTCTGCAGCCCGTCGCGCGGCCCGACCTCGACAATGCGCACAGCGGACGGAAGCGTCATGCCTCCTCCAGCACCAGGAGCTCGGCCCCGTCGCTCACCTGATCGCCGGCGGCGAAGTGGACAATCTTCACCTTGCCGTCGCGCGGCGCCCTCACCGCATGCTCCATCTTCATCGCCTCGACGATGGCGAGCACAGCGCCTTTGCTGACCGCCATACCGGCCACGACCAGAATCTTGGTCACGGTGCCCGGCATCGGCGCCAGGATCTTGCCGGTGGTCGCCGCCCCCGCCGCCGAAGGCCGGCGCGGGTCGATCAGGGTCAGGCGGTGCGTGGCGCCGTCGAGGAAGACCAGGCATTCGGCATCGCGCCGCACCACGCGGCCCTTGGCGCGCGTGCCGCCAATGCGCGCGGAGATGGCGCCATCGGCATCGAGCGTCGCATCGGCCTCGACCGTGCCGTCCGGCAGGTCCAGCGCATAGTCCGACGCGCGGTAGTGCGCGCGCAGGGTCTGCACCGCCTCGCCATGCTGGAAGACGAGGTCGGCATAGGCGTCGCGGTTCAACCGCCAGCCGGGCAGCCGCGCCCAGGGCGAATGCGGATCGCCGGCCTGGGTGACGGCGTCGCGCTCGCCGGCGCGCAACACCGCGAGCGCCGCCAGCGCCAGGGCGTTGATCGGCAGCGGCTGGGCCTCGGGCAGAAGTTCCATGCGGTGGCGCTCGATGAAGCCGGTATCGACCTTGCCGGCGGCGAAATCCGGCTGCCGCAGGATCGCCTGCAGAAAATCGAGGTTGGTGGCGAGGCCGCCGACCTCGGTTTCGGCCAGCGCGCGGCGCAAACGCGCGATGGCTTCCGAGCGGTCGGCGCCGTGGGTGATGATCTTGGCGATCATCGGGTCGTAATGGATCGAGACCGCGTCGCCAGCACGGATGCCGGAATCGACCCGCGCCTCATCCGGGAAGCGGAGGTGATGGAGGGTGCCGGTCTGCGGCAGGAAATCCCGGGCTGGGTCCTCGGCGTAGAGGCGGACTTCCATCGCATGGCCCTGGATCGCGAGCTCCCCCTGCCCCTTCGGCAGCTTATCGCCGCGCGCGACCTTGATCTGCCATTCCACGAGGTCGAAGCCGGTGATCGCTTCGGTCACCGGATGCTCGACCTGGAGACGGGTGTTCATCTCCATGAAATAGAACCGGTCGCCCTCGGCGATGAACTCGACGGTGCCGGCACCGACATAGCCGACTGCTTTGCCCGCTTCCACCGCAGCCTTGCCGATCGCGGCGCGGCGCTCCGCCGACAAGCCGGGCGCCGGCGCTTCCTCGATCACCTTCTGGTGCCGGCGCTGGATCGAGCAGTCGCGCTCGAAAAGATGGATGATGTTGCCGTGGGAGTCGCCGAAGATCTGCGCCTCGATATGGCGCGGCTGGGTGAGATACTTCTCGACCAGCACGCGGTCGTCACCGAAGGCGTTCTTGGCCTCGCGCTGCGCGGATTCCAGCGCGTCCTTGAACTCGGCGGCGCTCGCTGCGACCTTCATGCCCTTGCCGCCGCCGCCCGCCGAGGCCTTGATCAGCACCGGATAGCCTATCTTGTCGGCTGCCGCCTGCAGCACCTTCAGCGATTGGTCGGCGCCGTGATAGCCGGGAACCAGCGGCACACCGGCCTTCTCCATCAGCGCCTTCGCCTCGCTCTTCGAGCCCATGGCGCGGATCGCGGCGGCCGGTGGGCCGATGAATATGAGGCCCGCCTTGGCGCAGGCTTCGGCGAAGGTCGCGTTCTCCGAGAGGAAGCCGTAGCCGGGATGGATCGCGTCGGCGCCGCTCTCCTTCGCGGCTTTCAGGATGTTGGCCTGGTTGAGATAGCTCTCGCGCGGCGGTGCGGCGCCGATCTCGTAGGCGACGTCGGCCAGCGCGACGTGCAGCGCGTTCCCGTCGGCGGCGGAATAGACCGCGACGCTGCGGATGCCCAAGCGTTTGAGCGTGCGGATGATGCGGCAGGCGATCTCGCCGCGGTTGGCGATCAGGACGGTCTCGATCGCCCTCATTGCACCCAGCCTGGCTTGCGCTTCTCCAGGAAGGACGCAACGCCTTCTTTGCCCTCGGCGCTCGCACGGATCGCGGCGATGCGTCTTGCGGTGTCCTCGACGATCTCGGGGCTCGGGGTTTGATCGACTGCGCGGACCAGCAGCTTCGCCGCCGACAAGGCATGCGGCCCCGCCTTGCGGATCGCGTCCAGCCAGTGATCGACACAAGGGTCGAGCTCATCCGCGGTAACGACTTCGTGCACGAGGTTCATGGCCAAGGCCTGCTCGGCCGGGAAGCGCTCGGCGGTCAGGAACCAGCGCCGTGCTTGGCGCGCACCCATGGCGCGGATGAGATAGGGGCTGATCACTGCGGGAATGAGGCCCAAGCGCACCTCGGTCACCGCAAACTCCGCCTCCTTCACGGCCACGGCGAGGTCGCAGCAGGCGATAAGGCCGATCGCACCGGCGAAGGCGTTGCCATGCACCCGCGCGATCACCGGCTTCGGGCAAGTGTCGATGGTGTGCAGCAGCAAAGCGAGACGGCTGGCATCAGCGAAGTTCTCGGCTTCGTCGAACCCCACCATGCGCTTCATCCAGTTGAGGTCGGCGCCGGCGGAGAAGCTCTTGCCGTTACCGCGCAGCACGACCGCGCGGACCGTCTCGTCCCCGGCCACGGCATTGAAGGAGTCGGTCAGCTCGGCGATCATCGCCTCGTCGAAGGCGTTGTGCACGTCCGGCCGGTTCAAGGTCAGCGCGGTGACGCCATTCTGGGTTTCGACGATCAGGCTCACGCTCTAAACCTCACATGCGGAACACGCCGAAGCGTGTCTCCTCTGCCGGCGCGTTCAGGCTCGCGGACAGGGCGAGGCCGAGCACGTTGCGGGTCTCGGCGGGATCGATGAGGCCGTCATCCCAGAGCCGCGCGGTCGCGTAATAGGCGTCGCTCTGGCGCTCGTATTGCGCGGCGATCGGCGCCTTGAACTTGGTTTCTTCGTCGGGCGACCACTTCCCGCCCTTGGCCTCGATGCCGTCGCGCTTCACTTGGGCGAGGACGTTCGAGGCCTGCTCACCGCCCATGACGGCGATGCGGGCATTGGGCCACATCCAGAGGAAGCGCGGGTCATAGGCGCGGCCGCACATGCCGTAATTTCCGGCGCCGAAGCTGTTGCCGATGATCACGGTGAATTTCGGCACGGCGGCGCAGGAGACCGCGGTCACCATTTTGGCGCCGTCCTTGGCGATGCCGCCGCTCTCGTATTTCCGACCCACCATGAAGCCGGTGATGTTCTGCAGGAATACGAGCGGAATGCCGCGCTGGCTGCAGAGCTCGATGAAATGCGCGCCCTTCAGCGATGATTCCGAGAACAGCACGCCGTTGTTGGCGACGATGCCGACCGGATAGCCCCAGATATGCGCGAAGCCGGTGACTAGGGTGGCGCCGTAGAGCGGCTTGAACTCGTCGAACTCCGAGCCGTCGACGATGCGGGAGATGATCTCGCGGACGTCATAGGGTTGGCGCGGATCGGCGGAGACGATGCCGTAGATGTCGGCCGGGTCGTAGAGCGGTGGCCGCGGTTCCTTCAGTTCCAGGCCGTGGCGCTTCACGCGGTTGAGGTTGGCGATGATCGAGCGCGCCTGGCCCAGGGCCTGGGCGTCATTTTCCGCCATATAGTCAGAGACGCCCGAGACGCGGGTGTGGACCTCGGCGCCGCCGAGGTCTTCGGCGGTGACGATTTCGCCGGTCGCGGCCTTCACCAGCGGCGGGCCGCCCAAGAAGATGGTCGCCTGGTTCTTCACCATGATGGTCTGGTCGGCCATCGCCGGCACATAAGCGCCGCCCGCGGTGCAGCTGCCCATCACCACCGCGATCTGCGGGATGCCGGCGGCGGACATCTGGGCCTGGTTGTAGAAGATGCGGCCGAAATGCTCGCGGTCGGGAAAGACCTCGTCCTGGTTCGGCAGGTTGGCGCCACCCGAATCCACAAGATAGATGCAAGGGAGATGATTGGTCTGCGCGATGGCCTGGGCGCGGAGATGCTTCTTCACCGTCATCGGATAATAGGTGCCGCCCTTGACCGTCGCGTCATGGGCGACGATCAGGCATTCGCGACCCGAAACCCGGCCGATCCCGGTGATCATGCCGGCGCAGGGCACCTCGTCCTCATACATGCCCCAGGCGGCAAGCTGGCTGAGCTCGAGAAAAGGCGAGCCGGTATCGATCAGGGTGCGGACCCGGTCGCGCGGCAGCAACTTGCCCCGCTTCAGATGCCGCTCGCGCGCTGCGGCGCCGCCGCCTTCCGCGACCTTGTCGACATTCCTCCGGAGCTGCGCCACGGCGCCCAAGAGCGCATCCTGGTTCTGGCGAAAGGTCTCCGATCGCCGGTCGAGACTGGTTTCCAAACGCGCCATGGGTTCTCCCTGAATCGGTGCATCCTAGCGGTCCGCCGCCGCGAAAGTCACGCTGCGGCGCAGCAATTGCGAAATATTGCGTCCCGCCCGTCCTGCGAAACAACAAAGCGTCCGGCGGGTTGATGGAATACGCAAGGACCTTCTCGGGCTTCGTGATTAGATTGCGGAGAAATCGGCAAAGGCCCTGCGACTCGGAGAGCGCGCAACCCATGCTCATTTCCCCCATCCGTTCCGACGTCCGGCTGGACGACGTCTACACCAAGACCACCGGCCGCGTGCTGATGAGCGGCATCCAGGCCCTGGTCCGACTTCCCATGGTCCAGAAGCGCCGCGACCAGGCCGCCGGCCTCAACACCGGCGGCTTTATTTCCGGCTATCGCGGCTCGCCCTTGGGCGGCTACGACACCGCACTCGGCAAGGCGAAGAAGTTCCTGGCCGCCCATGACGTGATCGCGCAGCCGGCGGTGAACGAGGATCTCGCCGCGACCGCGATCTGGGGCACGCAGCAGGTGGGCTTGTGGCCCGGCGCCACCAAGGACGGCGTCTTCGGCATCTGGTACGGCAAGGGCCCGGGCGTGGACCGTTCCGGCGACGTGCTGAAACACGCCAATGCCGCCGGCACCTCCAAGCATGGCGGCGTGCTCTGCCTCGCCGGCGATGATCACGGCGCCAAGTCCTCATCGATCCCGCACCAGTCGGACCACGCCTTCATGTCGGCGGTGATCCCGGTGCTCTATCCCTCCAGCGTGCACGAGTTCGTGCGCATGGGACTGCTCGGGCTGGCGATGTCGCGCTATTCCGGCTGCTGGGTGGCGATGAAGGTTCTCTCGGACACGATCGAATCCAACGCCGTGGTCGATCTCGACCAGGAGGAATGCTCCTTTATCGAACCGCCGAATTTCGTGATCCCCAATGGAGGACTGCACATCCGCTGGCCGGATGACCGCTGGTCGCAGGACCATCGGCTGCAGACCTACAAGGCCTACGCGGCGATCGAGTTCGGCAGCGTGAATGGCGTCGATCGGCTGATCATCGACGCCAAAAGGCCGCGCTTCGGCATCGTCGCTTCGGGCAAGGCCTATGAGGATGTGCGCGAAGCTTTGCAGCAGCTCGGCATCGATCAGGAGACCGGCGAGGCGATCGGCCTCAGGCTGTTCAAGGTCGGCATGCCCTGGCCGCTGGCGCCGCACGGCATCCGCCAGTTCTCGGAAGGCCTCGAAGAAGTTCTGATCATCGAGGAGCGGCGCGAGATCATCGAGAACCAGATCAAGCAGGCTTTGTTCAACTGGAAGAGCGACGTCCGCCCGCGCATCGTCGGCAAGTTCGACGAGAAGGAAGTGCCATTCCTGCCGCTCGACCGCGAGCTTTCGGAAAGCCTCGTCGCCCAGGCGATTGTCGCGCGTCTGATGAAAATGAGCATCCCGGACGACATCAAGGCGCGGCTGCAGGAGCGGCTCGCCTGGTTCACCGAACGCGAGCAGCGCCTGAAGGGCTACACGCCGATCGTCAACCGGATGCCGCATTACTGCCCGGGTTGCCCGCACAACACCTCGACCAAGGTGATCGAGGGCAGCCGCGCCGCCGCCGGCATCGGCTGCCATTTCATGGTGCAGTGGATGGACCGCCGCACCGAGACCTTCACCCATATGGGCGCGGAGGGCATCACCTGGATGGGCATTTCGCCCTTCACCACCGAGAAGCACCTCTTCACCAATCTCGGCGACGGCACCTATTTTCACAGCGGCATCCTCGCGATCCGCCAAGCAGTCGCCGCCAAGATCAACATCACCTATAAGCTGCTCTACAACCAAGCGGTCGCGATGACCGGCGGCCAGCCGGTCGATGGCGAGCTCTCGCTGGGGCAACTGGTGCAGCAGATCCGCGCCGAGGGCGTGCAGCACATCACCGTGCTCAGCGACGATGTCGACGAGCTTCCGGTCGGCGAATTCCCGGCCGGCGTCACCATCCACCCGCGCGAGCATATGGACCGCGCGATGGAGGAGTTCCGCGAGATCGAAGGCTGCTCGGTCATCGTCTATGACCAGGGCTGTGCCGCGGAGCTCCGCCGCAAGCGACACCGCCACCTGGCTCCGGAGCCGGAAGAGCGGGTGTTCATCAATCATGCGGTCTGCGAGGGCTGCGGCGATTGCTCGGTGCAAAGCAACTGCATCGCGATAGAACCCAGGGAAACGCCGCTCGGCCGCAAGCGCGAGATCAACCAGTCGGCCTGCAATGTCGATCTTTCCTGCCTCAAGGGCTTCTGCCCCTCCTTCGTGACGATCAAGGGCGTGCAGCCGCGGAAGGGCGAAGGCATCCAGCTCGGCGACGACGAACTGCCGGAGCCGCCAGCGGCGCGGGTCGTGGATACGCCGTTCAACATCGCGGTCACCGGCATCGGCGGTACCGGCGTCCTGACCATCGGCGGCATCATCGGCATGGCGGCGCATCTGGACCAGAAGGCCGCCATGGTGCTGGAGGTCGCGGGCCTGGCGCAGAAGGGCGGCGCGGTCATCTCGCATATCCGCCTCTGCAGCGATCCCGATCATATCTCGACCCCGCGCATTGCCGGCGGCTCTGCGGACCTGCTGCTGGCCGCGGACTCAGTGGTCGCGATCTCGCGCGAGAGCATGGAGATGCTCTCGACCGGGCGGACGGCCGCAATCGTCAACGGCCATAACGCGCCGGTTGCCAATTTCGTGCGCGACCGCGACTTCGATTTCCGGCAGGAGTCGGTCTTGCAGGCGATCAAGGATTCGGTGAAGCCGGGCCTGCGGATCGTCGATTTCCATCGCTTCGCCACCAAGGTGATCGGCGACGCCATCGCCTCCAACATGATGATGGTAGGCTATGCCTGGCAACTCGGCCTGCTGCCGTTGTCGGAGGCGGCGCTGATGCGGGCGATCGAGATGAACGGCGTTGCCATCGCGATGAACAAGACCGCGTTCCGCTGGGGCCGCGTCGCCGCCGCCGATCCGGAGCGGGTGGCCGAGCTACTGGTTCCGGCCAAAGACGAGCGCGCGGTCGCCGACATGACGCTGGACGAGATCATCTCGCACCGGGCGCAGCACCTGACCGCTTATCAGGATGCGGCGCTGGCGGAGAAGTATCGCACCGCCGTCTCACGTATCCGCGCGGTCGAGGGAAAGCTGGGCAGCGAGGCGGTCACCCGCACCGTCGCGATCAACTATGCCAAGGTGCTGGCCTATAAGGATGAGTATGAGGTCGCGCGGCTGCTGACCGACCCCGCTTTCGAGCAGGAGCTGAAGGAAACTTTCGAGGGCGACGGGAGGGTGAGCTTCCACCTAGCGCCGCCGCTGATCTCCAAAGAGGACCCGGATCTCGGCCGGCCGAAGAAGAAGCGGTTTGGGGAAGGCATGCGAATGCCTTTGCGCTGGGTGGCGCGGATGAAGTCGCTGCGGGGCACCGCGCTCGACCTCTTCGGAAAGACCGAGGAGCGGGAGCGCGAGCGCGGGCTGATCAAGACCTATGAGGCGATGCTGGATGAGGTCGCGGGGTCGCTCAGCGCCGAGAACAAGTTTGCGGCGATTGCGCTCGCTGCGGCGCCGGACCAAGTGCGGGGCTTCGGGCCGGTTAAGATGACGGCCTTCGCGAAATTCGATGCGCAATGGCCCCAGCTGCAAGCGCGCTATCGTGGGGTTCGCAAGGAGGCGACCGCCTCTGCTAAAGTCGAGAAGCAGCCGGCGCTTTAGGGGGAATCATGCGCAATTCGGGAAGCACGCTCGATTTCGATCTGGGCGACATGGTCGGCGCGCTGCGCAACCAGGTGGAGGCGTTCTCGGCCAAGGAGATCGCCCCGCGGGCGGCGGAGATCGATCAGAAGAACGAATTCCCGATGGACCTCTGGAGGAAATTCGGCGAGCTCGGCGTGCTCGGCATCACGGTCGAGGAGGAATATGGCGGCGCCGGGCTCGGCTATCTCGAGCATACCGTGGCGATGGAGGAGATCTCCCGCGCCTCGGCCTCGGTCGGCCTCTCCTACGGCGCGCATTCCAATCTCTGCGTCAACCAGATCCGCCGCAACGGCAATGCCGAGCAGAAGCAGCGCTATCTCCCCAAATTGATCGACGGCAGCTATGTCGGCGCCCTCGCGATGAGCGAGCCGGGTTCCGGCTCCGACGTGGTCTCGATGAAGCTCAAGGCCGAGAAGAAAGGCGACCGCTACATCCTGAACGGCAACAAGATGTGGATCACCAACGGGCCGGATGCCGACGTGTTGGTGGTCTATGCGAAGACCGACCCGGCAGCGGGCTCGAAGGGGATCACTGCTTTCCTGATCGAGAAGACCTTTAAGGGATTCTCGACCGCGCAGAAGCTGGACAAGCTCGGCATGCGCGGCTCGAACACCTGCGAGCTGGTGTTCCGGGATTGCGAGGTGCCGGTGGAGAATGTGCTGGGCGAGCTCGGCAGAGGTGTTCGGGTGCTGATGTCCGGCCTCGACTATGAGCGCGCCGTCTTGGCGGCGGGGCCGATCGGGATCATGCAGGCGGCGCTCGACGTCGCGATCCCCTATGTGCATGAGCGGAAGCAATTCGGCCAGTCGATCGGCAGCTTCCAGCTCGTGCAGGGCAAGCTGGCCGACATGTACACGACGCTCAACGCGTCCCGCGCCTATGTCTATGCGGTGGCCAAGGCCTGCGACCGCGGCCAGACCACGCGCAAGGACGCGGCTGGCGCGATCCTGTTCGCGGCGGAGGCGGGGGCGCGCGGCCCCCAGGATGCGATCCAGCGCCTCGGCGGCCACCGCGATATCAACGACTACCCCACCGGGCGGCTGCTGCGCGACGCCAAGCACAAC
>JAYSFH010000104.1:0-9903 GCA_041913405.1 Dongia sp.
AGAGCAGAAGCTTCCCAAGCTTACGACGGGGGTTCGATTCCCCTCACCCGCTCCAACATCCCGCATCGGTTTTGCAATACGCGACACCACTGCGCTGCTGCTGCGCGCGATCGCGGAATCACGTTCGGGGACGGTCCTTCAGCGGCAAACTGATCCACGCAAAGTTACCGCATAAATCTGCGTGAGGCCGGGCCTTTACGCCCCTAAGTGGATGGTTTTTCTTAGGAATTTTCCCATTCCACACTTTTGACATCGCAAGGGCACTTACCTATAGTGCCCCGACTAGGCCATTGCTCCGTGGGGAACCGGTCGGCCGTAGAACTGTTGTCTTCGGAGCCGGTTATCGCCCAGGGGTCCAGATACATCACGGTCAAAGGTTCGAGTGTCGCGCGTGGGGGCATGCTGCCGACGCGCCGAGCCGGCGGAAAAAAGAAGAGCGAGGAAAACATGAAAACGCTGAAACTTGTGGCAGCCATCGGGGCACTGAGCTTCCTGGCGGCTTGCAGCTCCCAAATCGAGGAAGCGCGGACCGCGCAGCCGTCGGGGGGCACGCCTTTCACCCAGGCATTGACCCGCGAGTATAAGGACCTCTCGGCCTTCGAAGCCGATGAGATGAAGGATTGGAACGACGCCAACTACTTCGCCAGCAAGGCGTTGGCGGCGGCCGGCGGCCAGAACGTCGCCCCGCAGGAACCCGGCGAGCGCGACCTGCCGTCCGACGTCCTGCCGGAGATCCAGTCGGTGCGTCAGCGCCTGCTGACCGCGCTCGACGGCGGCGCCCGCGAGAACAAGGCGGACATCGCCGCCCGCGCCCAGGCGCGTTTCGACTGCTGGCTCGAGCAGCAGGAAGAGAACTTCCAGAACGATCACATCTCCGCTTGCCGCGACGAGCTGCTGGCCGCTCTGGCCGAGCTCGAGGCCAAGCCGGCCGAGCCCGCTCCGGCCCCGGCCCCGGCCCCGCAGGTCTACCTGATCCTGTTCGACTTCGATAAGTCGAACATCAACCCTGCGGCCCAGGCGGTCATCAACCGGGTCGTCGCCGACTTCAGCGCCAACAAGGCGAAGGCGATCTCGATCACCGGTTACACCGATCGTTCGGGCACCGACGACTACAACCTGAAGCTCTCCGAGCGTCGTGCCGACGCGGCTCGTGCCGCGCTGATCGCGGCCGGCGTCCCGGCCGATGCGATCACGACCGCCTGGAAGGGCGAGTCCGAGAACGCGGTTCCGACCGCGGACGGTGTGAAGGAGCAGGCTAACCGCCGCGACGAAATCATCGTCCAGTAAGCGACAGGACCCGAGAAACTGGAACGGCGCCGGTCTCGACCGGCGCCGTTTTCCTTTGCCCGCTTTTCCTCTAAGCCGTTAGTATTCGCCTCATCTGGGCCGGGACTGCCTGCCGGCCCCATTCGGGACAGCGGCCGGCCGGAGCGTCGGAAAGACCATGTTCAAGTACCAGGAAACCACCCGGGCGATCACCGTGACGGTGGAGCCGACCTATCTCGAAGACCAGTCCTCTCCGGAAGAATCGCACTACGTCTGGAAGTACCACGTGCGGATCGACAACGGCGGCGAGGAGACCGTGCAGCTCCGCAACCGCTATTGGCGGATCACCGACAGCCTCGGCCGGATCCAGGAAGTGCGCGGCCCGGGCGTGGTCGGCGAGCAGCCGATCCTGCATCCCGGCGAGAGCTTCGAATACACCAGCGGCACGCCGCTGAAGACGCCGTCCGGCATCATGGTCGGCACCTACCAGATGGAAGCCCAGGGCGGCGAGCGCTTCGACATCGCGATCCCGGCCTTCTCGCTGGACAGCCCGCATCAGGCGATCCGCCTCAACTGATCCCATCGGATCCCGGACCCCATCGGGGCCTGGACAAAGGAGCGAACGTGGCACGCAGCAGCAAACCGGCGCGTTCCAGAAAAGCCTCGAAACCCAGCCAGGCCGATGCCGAGGATGCGATCCGCACGTTGATCCGCTGGGCCGGCGACGATCCGACGCGCGAGGGTTTGCTGGAGACGCCGGCCCGCGTCGCCCGCGCCTACAAGGAATTCTTCCGCGGCTACGGCGTCGATCCCGAAGGTGTCTTGAAGCGCACCTTCGAGGAGACCGACGGCTATGACGAGATGATCGTCCTCAAGGACATGCGCTTCGAGAGCCATTGCGAGCACCACATGGCGGCGATCATCGGCCGCGCGCATATCGCCTATCTGCCGAGCAAGCGCGTGGTCGGGATCAGCAAGCTCGCGCGCCTGCTCGACGTCTACGCGAAGCGCCTGCAGATCCAGGAAAAGCTGACGGCGCAGATCGCCAACACCCTGAACGATGTGCTGCAGCCGCGCGGCGTCGCAGTGGTGATCGATGCCAGCCACCAATGCATGACCACCCGCGGCGTCCACAAACCCGGCACCTCGATGGTGACCAGCCGCATGCTCGGCGCCTTCCGGAGCGACGCCTCGACGCGGCGCGAGTTCCTGGCCTTCATCGGCATGCCGCACTCCATCCTCGGCAGCAATTCGTAATGCAGGCCGAGGAGATTCTGGCGAGGCTGGTCGCCTTTGATTCGGTCTCGTCCCGCTCCAATCTCTCGGTCATCGACTGGATTGCCGACTATCTCTCGGGCCAGGGCATCCAGGCGGAGATCGTCAAGGCGCCCGACGGCCAGCCCAAGGCCAATCTCTGGGCTTCGGTCGGACCCGACCGCGACGGCGGCATTGTGCTCTCGGGCCATACCGATGTGGTGCCGGTCGAAGGCCAGCCCTGGTCGAGCGATCCCTTCGTCTTGAGGGACGGTGGCGACCGCTGGTTCGGCCGCGGCACCTCCGACATGAAGGGTTTCATCGCGCTTTGTCTGGCGCTGGTGCCGGAGATGAAGCGGCGCGTGCTGAAGACGCCGCTGCATTTCGCCTTCTCCTATGACGAGGAGATCGGCTGCCTCGGCGCCCCGAACCTGATCGCCGAGATCGGCAAGCGGTTCAGGCGCCCGCGCATCGCTATCATCGGTGAGCCGACCGAGCTCAAGCTCGGCACAAGGCACAAAGGCTGCTACTCCTTCACCACCACGGTCACCGGCAAGGACGGCCATTCCAGCCAGCCGGAGCGGGGCCTGAACGCCATCCTCGCGGCGGCCGAGGTCGCGACCGAGCTCGGGCGGATCTACGACCGCCTCCGCCATGACGGCCCCTTCGACAAGAGCTTCGATCCGCCGTACAGCACGATCAACCTCGGGCGTATCAACGGCGGCACCGCGGTCAACATCATCGCGCGCTCCTGCAGCATCGAATGGGATTTCCGCGGCGTGCCCGGCGCCAAGCCGGCAATCGTACTGGACGCACTGCGGCGTTTCGTGGACCAGGATCTGCTGCCCCGCCTGAAAGCCCATGCGCCGGAAGCGAGCGTGGTCACGACCGACCGCGTCGCCGTACCGCCGCTGATCGAGGAGCATGACGGCGCCGCCGAGACCTTGATGCGCTTGCTCACCGGCCAGAACGACAGCTTCGGCATGTCCTTCGCGACCGAGGCGGGGCAGTTCCAGTCGGCGGGCCTCTCGGCCATCGTCTGCGGCCCCGGCTCGATCCGCCAGGCCCACCAGCCCGACGAGTTCATCCTGAAGGAACAGTTCGCCCTCGGCGAGGCTTTGCTCCGCCGCGTGATCGACTGGGCGGAGCAGAACTGACTAGCGCAAGAACCCGCCGAGATAGTGCGGGATCAGCTTCTCCATCTGCGCGTTCACGTCCTTCATGCTGACGTCGAGCAGCCGGAACAGCACCGCTTCGCGCTGGTTGAGCGTCATGTCCTCGCGCACGCTCTGGCTGCGCGACGACTGCCCGGTGACGGCACCGGACTTGCCGCCCGACCGCACTTCGAGATTGACGGTGATCTGCAGGTCGAAACGGTCGGACTGGTCCTTATGCGTCATGCCGGTGATGCCCGTCGAGCGCGGGAGCGGCGTCTGAGTCGCCTTGGCGAGGGTGATGGTGTAGAGCGCCTCGCCCTGCTGCCCGACCGCGAGCAGCCGATCCTGGCCCCATTGCCGGGCGACCGCGACCGGTGATTCCGGGAACTGGCTGCCCACGTCGTTGGCGGGATCGGGCTGGTAGGCGTCGACGATGGCAACCCGCGCCACGTCGAGCCGGAACGGCTGCAGGTGCTGGAAGGTGATCTCGGGGAACTGCTGCCGGTCGGGCGGCGTCTTGCAGGCGGTGAGCGCCAGAACCAGCAGCGCCGGGCCGAGCATTCTCAGAAGGGGAGGCATCGCGGTCTCGCTTCGGTCATGCCGGGTCCGGCGTGGTCTCTTCCAGGTCCGCCAGGGTGAAGCGGTATTTGCTGTTGCAGAACTCGCAGGTGACTTCCAGCGCGCCGTCGACTTCCAGTTCCTTGAGCTCGTCGCGCGGCAACGAGCGCAGCACCGAGCCGACGCGCTGGCGCGAGCAGCGGCATTCCGCGCGCAAGGCATGGCCGTTGAACACCCGCACCCCGTCCTCGTGGAACAGGCGGTAGAGCAGATTGTCGACCGGCAATCCCTCGTCCAGCAATTCCTTGGCGGTGCAGCTTGCGAGCAGGGTCACGGCGCGACGCCAGGCGTCGTCGTCGATCTCGACGGCGCTCGACTGTTCCTCGCGCGGCAGCCGCTGGAGCATGATGACGCCGGAATGCCAGTGCCCGCCTTGCTGGGTGACCGCCAGCTTGAAGCCGGCTTTCAGCTGCTCCGACTGCTGGAAATAGTGCTGCACGCATTCGACCAGGTCGGCGCCGGTCAGCTCGACGATGCCCTGGTAGCGGTCGGTGTCCTCGCCCTGGTCGACGGTGAAGGCGAGGTAGCCGCCGCCGAGCAGGCGCGGCAGGCTGGCGTCGGTCGGCAAAGCGGCGACCGCGGCGGCATCGAACTGGGCATAGCCGCGCATCGCGCCGGCGGAGGTCACGTCCACCACCATCAGGCGGACGGCACCCTCGCTCTTGGTCTGCAAGGTGAACACGCCCTCGTATTTCAGCGCCGAGGCGAGTGCTGCCGCGACCGTGAGCATCTCGGTCAGCAGGCGCGCGACCGGCTCGGGATAGGCGTGTTTGTGGACGATCTCGTCGACCGCCCGGGACAGGCGGACGGCACGGCCACGGATGCCCAAGGCCTCGATCTGGAACGGGCGGATAAAGTCGGCGCCCGCTTGCGGCGCAGTTTCGACTCGCATTGCGGCCAATTTAACGTCAGATCACGCCCAAGCACCAGAGCAAGATGCCCTGCTGCGCGTGGAGCCGGTTTTCCGCCTCGTCCCACACCACCGACTGCGGCCCGTCGATCACCGAAGCGGTCATCTCGTCGCCGCGATGGGCGGGCAGGCAATGCATGAAGACGGCGCCGGGGGCGGCCAGCTTCATCATCGCGTCGTCCACCTGGAAGCGGCGCAGCTGCTCGGTCCGGTCCAGCGTATCCGCATCGCCCATCGAGACCCAGGTATCGGTCACGATGCAATCCGCACCCTTGGCCGCTTCCTGCGGGTTGCTGGAGATTCGGACTTTGCCGCGGCCTTGCTTCTCGGCCCATTGGACCACGTCCTGCGGCGGCGCCAGGTTGCCGGGGCAGGCGATGTTGAGTTCGAAGCCGAACTGCACGGCGGCATGGATCCAGGAAGTCGCCATATTGTTGCCGTCGCCGGACCAGGTGATGCGCTTGCCGGCGATCGGCCCGCGATGTTCCTCGAAGGTCATGACGTCGGCCATCAGCTGGCAGGGATGGGTGCGGTCGGTCAGGCCGTTGATCACCGGCACCGTGGCATTGTCCGCCAGTTCCTGGAGCTTCTGCTCCTTGGTGGTCCGCACCATGATGCAATCGACATAGCGCGACAGCACCCGCGCGGTGTCGGCCACGGTTTCGCCGCGCCCCAGCTGCGAGCTCTCACGCTCCAGCACCACCGCATCGCCGCCGAGCTTCTTCATGCCAAGCTCGAAGGAGACGCGGGTGCGGGTCGATGGCTTCTCGAAGATCATCGCCAGGGCCTTGTCGGCCAGCGGCTTCCGGTTACCGTTCGGGAAGTCGCCGCGCTTCAGCGCCTTGCTGGCCTCGATGATGGTCCGCAGGGTCTCGGGCGGCAGCACGTCGAGATCCAGGAAATGCCGGATCTCCGTCTTGGCTTGCGTCATGATTTATGCCGCCTTCGCCTGGGCGGCGATCTCGGCCAGCAGGTCGATGCCCTGGTCGAGCTCGGCCTCGCTGACGATCAACGGCGGCAGCAGGCGCACCACGTTGTCGGCGGCGCTGACCAACAGCAGCCCCTTGGCCCGCGCCTGGTCGACGATCTCCGCGTTGGAGCCGGCGCATTTCAGGCCGCGGATGAGACCGATGCCGCGCGCCTCGGTGAACACCTTCGGGAAACGCTTCAGCAAGTCGGCGAGACGCTTGTCGAGATGGCGCCCGAGCTTCGACACATTGTCCAGGAAGCCAGGCGCCAGCATCACGTCCAGCACGGCATTGCCGATCGCCATGGCCAGCGGATTCCCGCCGAAGGTCGAGCCATGGCTGCCATGGCCGAAGGCCGCCGCGACCTTGGCGGTCGCGAGGCAGGCGCCCAGCGGGAAGCCGCCGCCGATCGCCTTGGCGGTCGACATCAGGTCGGGTGTCACACCGGCCCATTCATGGGCGAACAGCTTGCCGGTGCGGCCCATGCCGCATTGCACTTCGTCGAACATCAGCAGCAGGCCGAACTCGTCGCAGACCGTGCGCAGGTCCTTCAGGAACTGCGCGTCGGCGGCGCGCATGCCGCCTTCGCCCTGCACCGGCTCGATCAGGATCGCCGCCGTCTCCGGCGTGATCCGCGCGCGGACTTCGTTCAAGTTGCCGAACGGCACCTGCTCGAAGCCTTCGACATTCGGCGCATAGCCCTTGAGATATTTCTCATTGCCGGCGGCGGCGAGCGTCGCCAGGGTGCGGCCGTGGAACGCGCCCTCGAAGGCGATCACCTTGTAGCGGTTGGGATCGCCGAAATCGTCGTGATACTTGCGGATCAGCTTGAAGCCGCATTCCAGGGCCTCTGCGCCCGAATTGCCGAAGAACACCGCGTCGGCGAAGCTCGCATCGGTCAGGCGCTCAGCCAGCTTCTCCTGGCCCGGCACCCGGAACAGGTTCGAGGTGTGCCAGAGCTTGGCGCCCTGTTCCTGCAGGGTCTTCACCAGATGCGGGTGGCAATGGCCGAGTGCGGTCACCGCGATGCCGCTGGTGAAATCCAGGTAACGTCGCCCGTCGCCGGTGATGAGATAAGCACCCTCGCCCCGCTCGAAGGCGAGATCGACCCGATTGTAGGTGTTCATCAAGGCGTTCATGGCGGACATTCCGGCGCTGATTGTTGGGAAAAGAGCGCCGAATATCGGGGCCGCCATGGGCGATGTAAAGGGCGGAATTGTCCTCCCCGATTGTCCTGATCTTGAAATAATATAGCAATTTCAATAATTAAGGAGGAGGGTCACGGGCCGCATACATCGGCCCGCCAGAAACTGAGTTTCGGCGCCCCGCTATTTGTCCCCGGCCGGGCTTTCGGTCAGAGTGGATTCAGCCGCTGAAAATCGCGGCCCAGAAGCGCCAGGACGGGGGAAGGCGCCGTCAATCTCACACAGAGACAGGGAGCAGTCATGAAAATCGCCACGTCACGCCGGTCCGCCTTGCAGTGGACCTTTGCCATCGGCTTTACGCTCGGCCTCGCCGCGATCGGCATGAAGCCGGCCAACGCCGATGCGCTCGAGAACATCACCAAGGCCGGAGTCATCAAGGTCGGCATCTTCGAGGATTTCCCGCCCTTCGCCTCCCTGGGCTCCGAGATGAAGATCGAAGGCTATGACGTCGACATGGCCGACAAGCTGGCCGCCGCACTCGGCGTAAAGGCGGAGCTGGTCGGGATCACCGGACAGAACCGCATCCCGCAGCTCTCCGAAGGCAAGGTCGACATCCTGCTCAGCATCGGCTTCAGCGACGAGCGCGCCCAGGTCGTCGATTTCACCAAGCCCTATGCCCCCTATTACATTGCCGTCATGGGCCCGAAGGAGATCGAGGTCAAAGGCCCGGCCGATCTTGCCGGCAAGACCATCGCCGTCAACCGCGGCACCCTCGAGGATACCGAGGTGACCAAGGTCGCGCCGCCGACCGCCGACATCCAGCGCTTCACCGACTACGCCGGCGTGATCTCCGCCTTCCTCTCCGGGCAGTCCCAGCTGATGGTGGTCGGCAACGACGTCGGTGCCACGATCCTGGCGAAGAATCCGAAGATCGAGCCGGTCGAGAAATTCCTGCTGCTGACCTCGCCGTCCAACATGGCGGTGAAGAAGGGCGAGAAGGCGCTGCAGGCCAAGGTCGACGAGATCCTGGCCGGCATGAAGAAGGACGGGACCCTGAACGACATGGCGGTGAAGTGGCTGAAGCAGCCGCTCGCCAAGGACTTCTGATCCTCTAAGTCTTAGTGGGTTACGAGCTCGATTTCGGGGCGCTGGCCGGCTACTTCGGCCTGTTCCTCCAAGGTGTGGGTGTGACGCTGGGGCTGACGGCGATTGCCGCCAGCCTCGGCCTCGCGCTCAGCATCGGCGCCGCCGCCACCGCGAGCCGGGGACGGCGCTGGGCGCGCGCGGCGGTCCTCGTCTATGTCGAGGCGATCCGCAACACGCCCTTTATCATCCAGATGTTCTTCATCTTCTTCGGCCTGCCGGAGATCGGCATCAAGCTCTCGGCGATGCAGGCCGCGGTCCTGGCGATGACCGTCAACCTCACGGCCTATTCGATCGAGATCCTCCGCGCCGGGATCGAGGCGGTGGCGCCAGGCCAGCGCGAGGCCGGCGCCGCGCTCGGCATCAAGCCGGTGGAAGTCTTCATCTTCGTGGTGCTGCCCCAGGCGATGGCCAACGTCTACCCGGCGCTGGTCAGCCAGATCGTCATGACCATGCTGGAATCCGCGGTGGTGTCGCAGATCGCCGTCACCGACCTCACCCATGTCGCCGATCTCATCCAGTCGCGCACCTACCGCGCGTTCGAGACCTATCTCGTCATCACCGTGGTCTACCTGGTGCTGGCGATCGCGTTGCGGCGCCTGTTCGCGCTGGCCGGGCGACGCCTGTTCGCCGGCCGGGCCGGCTAGCGGAGGGCGCGAGATGGATCTGCCGCTCTCCAACATCGTCATCTATCTGCTGACCGGCGCGCGCTGGACCCTGCTGCTCTCCGCCATCGCCTTCCTGGGCGGCGGCCTCGGCGCTTTGCTGTTGCTGCTGCTCCGCTACGGCCGGCCGCGCCTCGGTGCCCGGTTTCTCCAGTTCTATGTCGAGCTGTTCCAGGGCACCCCGCTGCTGCTCCAGCTCTTCCTGGTCTTCTTCGGCCTGCCGCTGCTCGGCATCGACGTCCCACCGATCGTCGCCGCCGGCATCGCGCTCACCCTCTATGCCAGCGCCTTCCTGGCCGAGATCTGGCGCGGCTGCGTCGATGCGATCCCGCGCGGCCAGTGGGATGCCGGCGGCGCGCTGGGCCTCAACTTCTTCATGCAGATGTGGGACGTGATCCTGCCCCAGGCCCTGCGCATCGCGGTGCCGCCGACGGTCGGCTTCCTGACCCAGCTGGTGAAGGCGACGGCGCTCGCCTCGATCGTCGGCTTCGTCGAGCTCACCAAGTCCGGGCAGATCGTCAGCAACGCCACCTTCCAGCCGCTGCTGGTCTACAGCATCGTGGCGGCGATCTATTTCGCGATGTGCTACCCGCTCACCCTCTGCGCCCGGCTGCTCGAGCGCAAGCTCAGCCAATCCCGCTAGGACCCGCCTCGCATGGAACAGGACTCCGCCAAGACCATGATCGAGCTCCGCAAAGTCAGCAAATGGTACAACAAGTTCCAGGCGCTCAAGGAAGTCTCGCTCACCGTCAAGAAGGGCGAGCGGATGGTGATCTG
>JAYSFH010000105.1:0-5511 GCA_041913405.1 Dongia sp.
GGCCGGTGAAGCCGCCGCCGATGACTGCAACATCAGCACGGATCGATTCCGTCAGCCGCGGCCAGGTCCCATGCGGATTCGCGGTCGCGGCGTAGTAGGAACGGGACGGGTGTTCCTGGTTGGAAAACATGATCGCTGATGGGCTCCGCTGCGAATGCGGGCAGCATAGAGAGGTCTCACGCTGCTGCAAGACCCTCACCCCAACCCTCTCCCTACGGGCGAGGGAGTGCAGCGAGCGCTTGTTGTCTCCGAGCTAGATTGGCTGGTGCAGCAGCGTCCCCTCGCCCGTAGGGAGAGGGACAGGGTGAGGGCCTTGACGCAGCTTGAGGCGTCTCAAGCTTCAGCACACCCCATCCAGCAGCCGGTAATGCGCCGCCCTTGCCACCGCCTGCACGCGGTTGCGCGCACCCAGCTTCCGCGTCGCCGATTTCAGATGCAGCATCACCGTCGCCGGTGAGCGGTCGAGCTTGTAGGCGATCTGTTTCGCGGTCATGCCCTTGGCGCAGTATTTCAGGCATTCGCGCTCGCGTGGGCTCAAGCGCACATGGCGCGAGGGCAGGGCGTCGGGGTCGTAGGTCTCCAGCGCCGCGTTGTGGAAGGCGTAGCCCGCCAGCGCGATCTCGCTGATCTGCCGCCGCGCGTCCTTCTCGAAGCCGGGTTCCGGGTCGACGCGGATCGCGTTGAAGGTGGCGAGCCCGCCCTGGGCGAGGCGCATCGGCACCGTGACGCCGATCGTCATCCGCGTGTCGCGGCAATAGTGGATTACCGGCCGGTGGCGTTCGGTCACCACCGCGGCCAAAGCATTCTCCGCCGGGTCGCCGTCCATCTTGTTGCAGGACCACATGAAGGGCGCATTGGCCTTGATCGCCAGCTCCTGCATCGGGTCGATCTGGCAGAAGCCGCCCTTGGTCCAGAGCTCCGGCATCTCGGAATCGATGTTGCGGATCTCGAGCAGGCTGGGGCTGATCAGGTCGCCTTCCGGCGTCATCGGCACCGGCGTGTAGTCGTAGCCGAGTGCGGTGAAGCCGAGGTCCTGGAGTGCCACGATCATCGCGTCGAGCCGCGACCCGAGGCCCGCGACGCTCGACAGCCGATCTTCCAAACCTTCCAGCCAACGGGACATGATGACAGTAACTTTACTGCCCTTGCTCCACCTGCCGCAACACCCGGTGCAGCACGCCTTCGTGAATCCCCATCTCCTCGAGATGGACAACCGTGTTCTTGAGGTAATCCACATTGCTGCCGGCCTTGCCGATGGCGCGGCGGATGCGGCGGGCGATCTCGGCGATCTCCAGCTTGCCGGCATATTGCGAATGGCCTCGATCGGCGACATAGGCGAGGGCGATCTCGATCCGGCCGCCCTCCAGCCGGACTTTCAACCAGCGCGGCTCATAGACCCCGGTCACCATCTCGCGGGCATGCAGCGCATCGGCAACCTCTTGGGCATGCTCCGGCTTCACCCGGAACATCCGGCCGTGGCACATGCCGCCGCGGTCGAGGCCGAGCACCAGGCCGGGATTCTCCCTTGTCCCGCGATAATGGGTCGAATGGATGCAGAAGGCGCGGTGATAGCCGTGCAGGGCGGCGGGCACGATATCGACATAGGGGAAGTCCGGCCGCCACATCAGCGAGCCATAGCCGAACACCCGGAGCTCGGCGCCGGGCTCGGGCTTGACCTTTCGCCTTTCGATCACGTCCTGGTCGATGAGGCCGAGCTCGTCCTCATCAATGGCGGTTTCAGTCGGCATCGCCTTCCAAGAGGAAGCCGGTCACGGCCTCGTTGAAGGGTTGCGGCTTCTCGACATTGCAGAGGTGATAGCCGCCCTCGATCACTGTCAGCCGCGCGCCCTGGATCCGGTCGCGCAAGGCGCTGACCGCCGCGACGGTCGCGCCCGGGTCCTTCTCGCCGGCGATGCAGAGCACCGGCAGCCGCAGGCTCTCCAGCTGCTCGCCGGGAATATCCATCCGCTTGATCGCCAGCGCCGCGCCGATATAGCCGGCGGGCGGCGTCGCGCGAATGAGGTCGGCGATCCAATTTGTCGTCTCCGGCTGCGCGGCGCGGAACTCCGGCGAGAGCCAGCGCGCCAAGGTGCCTTCGACCTGGCTGGCGACGCCGTTCTTGGCGATGGCATCGACGCGGTCGTCCCACATCTTCTGCTGCTCGGCATTGGGCTTGCCGGTCCCGGCACAGGCGAGCACCAGGCGGTCCAGCATCTTGATATGCCGCAGCGCCAGCACCTGCCCGATCATGCTGCCGATCGACAGCCCGACGAAATGGAAGCGCCCATGCCCCAGCTTCGCCACCAGCTCGGCGACGTCGTCGGCCATCTGCTCCAGGGTATAGCCGCGGGTCAGGTCCTCGCCGGTCGCATCCGTGCCGCCATGGCCGCGCATGTCATAGGAGAGCACGCGGAAATGCCGGGTCAGCACCGGCAGCTGCTCGCGCCACATCGCCCCGCTCACCGAGAGCGCATGGCTGAGGACGACCAGCGGCCGGTCCTCCGGCCCGTCGAGCCGATAGTGAAAATTCGTGTGGTCGAGCTTGACGCTGGGCATCGTGACTGGCTGCGGCCGAGCCTACTCGGCCTTGCCCCCGCCCGAAGACTTGGTCAGCGCCTCGATTTGACGCTGCAAGGCCAGCATCTGGCTCTTCAGGTCGGTGATCTCGTTGGCCGAGGGCGCTTCCGCAGGCCGCTCGCCGCCGGACGGGGCCGCGCCCGCGCCGACACCGGGCATGCCCGGCATGCCGACGCCGCCCTTGAACGGATTCCACATCCGCATCGCCTGCTCGAAGAAGGCCATGTTCTGCTTCGACATCTCCTCGAAGCGGTCCATCGGGAACATGCCGCCGAAGCTGTCCTTCATGTAGGAGCGCATTTGCTCCTGGTTCTTGGAGAAGCTCTCCATGCTCTGCTCGAGGTAGCGCGGCACCAGGAACTGCAGGTTGTCGCCGTAGAGGCTGATCAACTGGCGCAGGAAATTGATGGGCAGCATGTTCTGCCCCTTGGACTCTTCCTCGACGATGATCTGGGTCAGCACCGAGCGGGTGATGTCCTCGCCGGTCTTGGCGTCCTCGACGGTGAACTCGGTGCCGTTGCGCACCATCTGGGCGAGATAGTCCAGGGTCACATACGAGCTGGTGGCGGTGTTGTAGAGCCGGCGATTCGCGTATTTCTTGATCCGGACCGGCGACTGGCCGTTCTTGCCCTCGCCCTGCTTGCCCTCTTCCGGTTTCCTGCCTTCGCTGTCGGCCATGTTCTTTGTGCCCTTTTAACCAACCCCCTGGATGCAACGCAGCATAGCAGGACTAACCCCCCATTTGGCAATGCGGTCGCTGCGATGCGGAAACCCCATCTTTCGCAGTGCGAAAAGGCTGTTATAGTTTTGTCCCATGGCAGAAGACGGCAAGAAAACCGGCCCCGAAACAGCCCCCCAGCCTTCGGTCGAGGACCTGGCCAGGCGGCTGATGGACCTTTGGCAGGAGCAGATGGCGGCGATCGCCGCCGATCCGGACCTGATGCGCCAGATGGCCCAGATGATGGCGGCCTCGCCCTTCCCGGCGATGATGCAGGGCATCATGCAGGGCGTGCTGGCCGCGACCGCAAAGCCGGGCGCGCAGAACCCTTATGAATGGTGGAAGGCTGATGCACCGAAGTCATCCGCTGAGACTGGGCCCCCGGCCGCTGCCCCAGCACCTCAGCCTGGCGGCGGCGACCTGGCTGAACTCCGGCGCAATCTTGCCGGCCTTGAAGCTCGGCTCGCAGAACGGGGCGGCAACGGAGCCGGCGAGCCCGACACCAAGCCCAAACCCACGCGACCCGCGCGAAAATCTCCGAAACCGATGGCGGGATCTGCTGGCGGAAGTGGAGACGGCGGAACCGGTGGCGCTGACGGCGGCGCTGCAGGCTGAGGGCCTGCGCCGCTTCGACCAGCTTCTCTCCGGCGTCGAGAAGTATCGCCACGCCGCCAAGAGCCGCAACGTCCCGGAAGCGCCGGTGCTCTGGCGCGAAGGCACCACCAGGCTGCTCGACTATCGCACCGAGAAGAGCGCGAAGGCGCCGCGCCTGCTGGTGATCCCCTCGCTGGTCAACCGCTACTACATCCTCGATCTCGAACAGGACGCGAGCTTCCTGCGCTGGAGCGCGGCCCAGGGCTTCGCGCCCTTCGTGATGGACTGGGGCTCGCCCGGTGCGGAGGAACGCGGCTTCGGCTTCACCGACTATGTCGCCGGGCGCCTCGAACGCGCCCTCGACGCGGTGAAGCAGGAACCCGGCGGCCCGATCTTCGTGATCGGCTATTGCATGGGCGGCAACCTCGCGCTGGCGCTCTCCTTGCGGCGCCAGGCCGAGATCGCCGGCCTGATCCTGCTCGCCACCCCCTGGGACTTCCACGCCGAGGCCAGGGAGCATTCGCTGATGCTGGCCGAGATCGGCCGCAATCTCGAGCCGGTGCTGCAGCTCTTCGGCGAGCTGCCGGTCGATATCCTGCAATGCTTCTTCTCGGGCTTCGACCCGTTCCAGGTGCTGCGCAAATTCCAGAACTTCGCCGCCGCCGACCCGCAGAGCCCGGGCGCGCGGAAATTCGTGGCGCTGGAAGACTGGCTGAACGACGGCATGGCGGTCTCGGCCGCGGTGGCGCGCGAATGCCTGACCGGCTGGTACGGCGAGAACACGCCGGCGCGGGGCCAATGGAAAGTCGCCGGCGCCCCGGTGCTGCCGCAGCAGTTCGAGCAGCCCGCCCTCTGCCTCATCCCCGCCGGCGACCGTATCGTCCCGCCGAAGAGCGCACTCGCCTTGGCGGACGCGCTGCCCAAGGGCGAACGCATGCTCCCCAGCGCCGGCCATATCGGCATGATGGCCGGCAGCAAGGCCCTGCCGCTCGTGTGGGAGCCGATGAAGGCTTGGATGCAAAGTAGGTAAGCCAGCGTCTCAATCGGCTGAAGGCGCAGGTCAAAGTGCGCGCGGCCGAAAGACATTGCATGCCGATTGTGGTATAGTCGGTGCGCTGTTTGAGATCGTGAATGCTGCATCGAGGTCTGCGTCTGTCGTGGCACGGGCCAGTTGGCGGGCCCGTAACGCAGACGTGACGTAGACACAGAGAAAGTCTGCACGTGCCCGTAACGCAGACGGACCCAGACAGGAAATTTTCCAGCAGATTTCGTATGACGCAGCACGCCTGGCCAAGGCCTTCAGGGCGTCGCGTGATCGGGTAAACGGAAGTTTTGCGGGTTCAGTGCTTTAGCGCGCTGACCACGCAGACAGGACACAGACACAGAAGAAATTCCGCGCAAAACCCACGCGACACGGCGCGCCCCGGGGAACTCCGCGGGGCGTCGCGCGATCGGATGGACAGAAATGTGCAGTCCCAGTGCCTTAGCGCGCTGGCAACGCAGACAGGACGCAGACACGGAGAAATTTCCGCGCAGAATCCGCGTGACGCGGCGCGTCCCGGCGAGACCTGCAAGGCGCCCCAAAATCGGGCAAACGGAAATGCTGCGGGCCCAGTGCCTTA
>JAYSFH010000105.1:5521-9900 GCA_041913405.1 Dongia sp.
GGCTGCATGCAACCCGGACAGGACCCGGACGCAGAATGATTTGCGCGCAGATCCCGCATAGCACTGCGCGGATGCTGCAGATTTTCGCATAGCTCCCCGGAATCGCATCGGGGAGACCGCGAGAAGGGGCCGGAGCGCGTAACCGCCCCGGCCCCCTCATCCTTCCTAAGCTCAGCCGTTCACCACCACTTCCTGGCCGACGGTGATGGGGCTGTTGGTGTGCAAGGTGGCGACGACGTGCTCGAAGCCGTTGCCCGCGTTGCCGTCGGCATCGACCCCGACGATGACATTGCCGAAGCCGTCGTTGGTCAGGGAGACCTTGCCCTCGCGGTCGCCGGCGGCGATGCCGAGACCGTCGAACAGCTGGGTCAGGTCCAGCCGGTCCTCGCTGCTGAAGCCTTCGATCAGGTCATGGCCGTCGAGCATGCCGGTGACGACGAAGGTATCGGCGCCGTCGCCGCCGCCCATCACGTCGTCGCCGATCCCGCCGGTGATGACGTCGTCGCCCTGGCCGCCGTCAATCGTGTCGGCGCCTTCGCCGCCCTTGAGGATGTCATGGCCGTCGCCGCCGAAGATCAGGTCGCCGTCCTGGGTGCCGGTGATCGCGTCGTCGCCGGCGCCACCGTCCAGGGCCATGTGCGGGTTGCCGGACTGCACGCCGGAGGCATCGATCACGTCGTTGCCCTCGCCGCCGTTGACCCGGATCTCATCGTCCAGCTCGCCGTGGCTGACGCTGACCTGGGCGGGAAGGCCGCTCATGGTCACGACACCATTGGCCGAGGCGATGGTCAGGTGATCGTTGCCGGCGCTGCCGTCCACGGTGACCTTGTCCAGGGCGAGATCGCCGTCGCCGGTGAACGCCGAGAGGTCGATCGCGACCTGCTTCACCGCCGTGCCGCTCATGTCATGGACATGGATGTCGTCGGCGCCGCCCAGGGCCCGGAACTCGATCCGCTCCATGCTGTTGAGGTGCATGTCGATGGCGGCGACATTGCGGGTCAGCTCGGCATGCGTGCCGTCGGCCAGGATGTTGATCTCCTCGCCGATATTGCTGCCGTTGAACTTCAGCGTGTCGAAGCCGGCCTGGCCGTCGACCGAATCGCTACCGTCGCCCGGATCCCATTGGAAGGTATCGTTGCCGGCGCCCATCAGGACCACGTCGTTGCCCTGGTTGGTGTCGATGAAATCGTCACCGGACCCGCTGAAGACGGTGTCGGCGCCGTTGCCGCCGGTGAAGTGCAGCGACGTGGTGAGGCCGATGGCCTGGATCACCTGTCCGGGCACGTTGCCGAAGCTGCTGATGACATTCAGCACGTCCGACGAATCGACGTTGTCGACGGTGACGGTCTGGAAGGTGTTCTGGTTGGTGATGAGGATTTGGTTGCAATGGCTCTCGATCACCATGACCCCGCCGACGCCGTTCTGGACGGTGACGGACTCGCCCGGCGATCCGGCACCGAGATCGACCGTCACCTTGTCGATGGCCGTGGTGCTGAGGTCGCCGATCAGGATGCTGTCCTTGCCGGCGCCGCCCATGACCTTGACCTGCTCCATGCCGGAGACGTCGAGCGTGGAACCGTCGCTGCCCGTGACCGTGAGCTTGCCGCCGACATTGGCGAAGACCTGGATCTGGTCGTCGCCGCTGCTGCCGTTGAGGACCAGGGTGTCGAACCCGGCCCCGCCGTCGATCACGTCCTTGCCGCCGCCGATCGACCAGGTGACGGTGTCGTTCCCCTCGCCGCCGAGCAGGGTATCCGCGCCGGTGCCGCCGAAGATCAGGTCGTTGCCGGCGCCGCCGTCCAGGGTCAGCGCCATGGCGCCGTCCTTCATGGCCGAGGCATCCAGCGTATCGTTGCCGTCGAGCGCCCTCACGACCAGGACGTCGCTTGCCTCGGCATTGGCGATGGTGATGGTCTCGGCCGCGCTGGCGATGGTGATCAGGCCGTCCGCGCCCTGGCTGAGCTTGATCGCGTCCTTGGCGTTGCTGAAATCGGCCAGCACGCTATCGACCGCGCCGTCGCCGCCGCCATTGGAGGCGCCGAGGTCGAGCGCCAGCTGCTTCACGCCGGTGCCGGTCAAGTCGCCGATGGTGATCACGTCGGCGCCGCCCAGGGCCCGGAACTCGATTCGTTCCATCTGCTCGAGATCCATGCTGATCGCCGCGACGTTGCGGGTGAACTGGACATGGCTGCCGTTGGCGGTGATGCCGATCTGCTCGGCGATATTGGCCCCATTGAACGCCAAGGTGTCGAAGCCGCCCTGGCCGTTGACTTTATCGCTGCCGTCGCCTGGGTTCCAGACGAAGCGGTCATTGCCCGCGCCCATCAGCACGGTGTCGCTGCCCTGGCCGCCGTTGATGACGTCGTTGCCGGCGCTGCCGGTGATCGTGTCGTTGCCGGCGCCGCCGTTCAGCGTCAGCTGCAGCTTGTTGGCGGCGAACTTGCTGGCGTCGATGACGTCGTCGCCTTGGCCGGCGTTGATGGTCAGGAAATCGCCCGCCGCGGCATGGGAGATGCTGATTTCCGCCGCAAGACCGGTCACCGAGTGGGTGCCGCCGGAGGAGGCGACTGTGATGCTGTCGGCGTTGATCGTGCCGCCGACGGTCACGTTGTCGGCATCGGCATCGGAGCCCAGGTCGAGCGCTACGGACGCGAGCCCGGTCCCGGTCAGGTCGCCGATGAAGGCCGTGTCGGCGCCGCCTTCCATGCGGATGTCGAGCTTCTCGACCTCGCTCATGTCGAGCGTCACGTTGTCGAGGCTGTCGGTCAGGCCGAGCCGACTGCCATTGGCGAAGACCTGGATGGTCTCGTCGGCATCCGCGCCGTTGAAGCGGACGGTATCGACGCCGTCCTGGCCTTCGATCGTGTCGTTCCCGTCACCGCCGTTCCAGGTGAACTTGTCGTCGCCGCCGCCGAGGAAGGCCACGTCGTTGCCATGGCCGCCGGTCACCGCGTCGTTGCCTTCGCCGCCGCGCAGCACGTCGTCGCCCTCGCCGCCGGTGATCCTGTCGTTGCCGTTGCCGCCGTCGAGGACCAGCTTCAGTGCCGCCGCCGGCAGGCCGGAGGCGTCGAGCGTGTCGTTGCCGTCGAGGCCGCTCACCACCAGCGTATCGCCGGCCTCGGCGTTGCTCAGCGTGACCGTCGCCTTGAGGCCCGTCACCGAGACCTCGCCGCCGGTCGCAGTCACGTGGATATTGTTGTTGGTGGCACTGCCGTTGACGGCGACGGTATCGGCCGCGCCGTCGCCGCCGCCGGCGAAGCCGCCGAGGTCGATCGCAACCTGGCGCAGCGCCGTGCCGGTCATGTCGCCCACCCAGATCGTGTCGGTGCCGCCCAGGGTGCGGAGCTCCATGCGCTCGACGCTTTCCGTGTCCATGGTGATGGCGGCGACGTTGCGGGTGAGGATGGCATGGCCGCCCTCGGCCCGGATCTCCATCAGCTCGGCGATGTTGGCGCCGTTGAAGGCCAGGGTGTCGAAGCCGGACTGGCCGTTCACGATGTCGCTGCCGTCGCCGGGATTCCAGACGAAGCGGTCGTCACCGCGGCCCATCAGCGCGATGTCGTTGCCGCGGCCGCCGGTGATGACGTCGCCGTCCTTGGTGCCGGTGAGGGTCTCGGGATCGTTGGTGCCGGTGATGATCGCCATGGTTCGCTGTCCTTCACAGTGGAGCGGGGTTTCGCTTCGAGGGCGACAGCAGGCGCAGGCCGCGATCGATCGGCCTGTAATGGCCGTCACAGGAAGCGAGACTTATGCTGCGAGGGCGGGTGAATATGGCCTTATGGCGTGCCCAGGAGGCGGCTTGCGCCACGCGCCGCCTGGCGCTGGCTGTTCGGAGCAGGGCGAATGCGCCAAGCCGCCGATGCGGCTGGGCCGAATCGCTGCTAGCGGTTGCCCTTGCGTGCCAGGAAGCGCGACATCCGCGCCAGGCCCTGCTCCAGCACCTCGGTGCCGCAGGCATAGCCCATCCGCACCGTGCCCTCGAGATCGAAAGCGCTGCCGGGGCAGAGCATGACGCCTTCCTCTTCCAGCAGCCCGAGGCAGAAGTCGCGCGACGACATCGGCAGGTCGTAGGTGAGCAGCGCCGTGGTGCCGGACTTGGGCTTCACCCAGCGCATCCGCTTCTCGCCCTCCATCCATTTCGAGAGGATCGCGAGGTTGTCGCGGGTGATGCGATGGGCGCGGGCGAGGATCTTGTCACGGTGCTCCAGGGCCAAAGCCGCGAGATGGTCGTCGATGCGGCCGACGCTGATCGTGTTGTAGTCGCGGTGGATCATCGCCGCTTCCAGCACCGCCTTCGGCGCCACGATCCAGCCGAGCCGCAGCCCGGCCAGCGAATAGGCCTTGGACATGCCGGCGGTGCTGATGCCTTTCTCGTAGAG
>JAYSFH010000106.1:0-9859 GCA_041913405.1 Dongia sp.
GTCCATCGGGCGGAAGGCGATGATCTCGGTCTCGACCGCACCGGAGAGTGGCACATGCGCGGCGCCGATGCGCTTCAGGCCGGAAGCGGCGCTGCGCCGATAGGCGATGACGTCGCCGGCGGCGAGGCGGAACGGCTCGGCGACGAAACTCTCGGCTTTGGCGCGCGTCATCGGCACGACCACTGCGGCCGGCAGCAGTCGCGCGGCTTTCGCGAGCTCGATCACCGCCTGGCACAGCACCGCCGGCACGTCCTCGCTGGTCTGCAAGTCGAGGAAGGCGGGGTCGATCGGCTCCGCGGTCGGATCGGCGAGCTGGCGGATGACGTCGGCCGAGACCGCGGCGGGGAGCGACATCAGGCGAAAGCGCTCGATCCCGGCCGGTGCGCCAAGCCCGAGACGCACCGCGCGTTCCACCGTCATCAGCAGCCGCGTGCCGGTTCCGGCCCCGGCTTCCGCGGCGCTCAAGGCCCAGGCGAAGCCCGGCTCCTCGATCAGCTCGGCGGCGATGGCGATGGCCGTCTCGTTGCCGGCGGAAATGGCAATGGCGCCGCCGCGCCGCAATTCCGACAAGGCGCGGGCGACGTTGGCTTGCGAGGTGACGCTTTGAGCGAAGGGATCGGCAAAAGTCATGGCTATCGCCGGATATGGCGCGCTGCCCCGTGAAAGGTCAAGTAGAGGTCGGCGTATACCCCCACAGCGCCTCTCGGAGAGCAGGAGCCATGACAGTCCTCGGTAATGCAGTCGTTGGTAATAAAGTTACCCACCGCCTTGAAACCACGCCCTTTCCGGTGTTAGCTGGGTCGGAAACCGGGAAAGAGAGAGCAATGGCCGAAGCCGCCGCCAAACGGATCCTGCTCGTCGATGACGACGAAACCCTGCGCAGGACCCTGGCCGAACAGTTGAGCCAGAACGGCGAGTATCAATGCCTGGAGGCCGGCAGCGGTGCTGAAGCGCTCGCCGTCGCCAAGTCCGAGAAGTTCGATGCCGTGCTGCTCGATGTCGGCCTGCCCGACGCCGACGGCCGCGAGGTCTGCCAGCAGCTCCGCAAGGCCCAGGTCTCGGTGCCGATCATCATGGTGACGGCGTCGAGCGGCGAGTCCGACACGATCCGCGGCCTCGATTCCGGCGCCAACGACTATATCGCCAAGCCCTTCCGCCTGGGCGAGCTGGTCGCGCGGCTGAAGGCGCATCTCCGCCAGCATGCCTTGAGCGAGGATGCGGTGCTGGTGATCGGCCCCTACACGTTCAAGCCGAACGTGAAGATGCTGATCGAGGAGAAGCTCAACAAGAAGATCCGCCTGACCGAGAAGGAAACTTCGATCCTGAAGTATCTCTATCGCGCCGGACAGAAGCCGGTCGGCCGCGACACATTGCTCGGCGAGGTCTGGGGCTATAACGCGGGCGTCACCACGCATACCTTGGAGACGCATATCTATCGCCTGCGGCAGAAGATCGAGAAGGATCCGGCGAAAGCGACGATCCTGGTCACCGATGCCGGCGGCTACCGCCTGGTGCCGTAGGAAAAGCAAAGCGGCCGCGGCGCAAGGCCGCGGCCGCTCTCTACAGGATCCCGATCGACTAGAAGCGGCCCTGGCGCACGATCGTCGTGATCTCGCTGCGCTCGAGGCCGATGTCGCGCAACAGGTAGTCCGGCTGGCGGCGGAGCCAGGCCTCGTCGCGCCGCACCCGGCGCCACAGCTGCCAGCGCGCAAACCATTCCTGCAGCAGACCCGGCCGCGCCGCGACGCGGTTGCTGCGCGTCGCCAGCGCATGCGCGTTCAGTTGCTTGGTCAGGCTGGCGGCATCCATGCTCATCGTCATTCTCCGTCGTCGCTTTGCGGCGCGAATCGCCGGAGATCTAAACGTTTCAAGCCGCCTTCCGGCTATGATTGGCGTCACTTAACGGGCTGCGGCTGGATCACGCCGCCGTGACCCTGCGCGTCACCATCGGCTTCTTCATTTTGACGCAGCCGAACTTGGTGCCGTCCGGCAGCTCGACATGGCCGCGCGGCTCCGCGGCATAGCCCATGGCGCGATAGAAGGCTTCTCCCGACAAGGTCGCGGTGAGCTGCAGCTGGATCATGCCGCAGGCCGCCGCGTCGGCCTCGATCCGGTGCATAATCGCCTGTGCAATGCCGCGCCGCGTGCATTCCGGCGCCACGAACACGCTGCGCACGGTCACGGTGCCGGCGGCCGGCAGCGCGATCGCCGGCACAGCCTTCTGCCCGCCCGCGACGCGCGCATAGCCGGGAACCAGCCGCGACCAGGCGCCGGTGCCGATCACCCGCTCGAACGGATCGACCGCGACGAAGAAATGACCCTCATCGACCACGGCATCGTCCATCGTGCCGACCAGATTGAGGAAGGTCTCGATCTCGCCGCGCGCATAGAAGCGACTGCCGATGGTCATCATGGTGCGCTCCTGCATGGCGCGCATCTCCAGGACGTCGGCGCGGCCCGCCTTGCGGATCTCAAATGCCAGCCGTGCCGGCCGCTGCCGGCTCAGCTGGCGCACCAACCAGTCTTGATTCATCGCCTCCATGGCGTCCTCGTGCTCAGCAGCTGCGGGTCCGGCCGCGCAACGCGGGCTCGATCTCATGGCGCTCGAGGCCGATGTCGCGCAGCAGGTAGTCGGGTTGGCGCATCAGGGCGATGCGGTCGCGGCGGCGCCGGCGCCAGCCGAGATAGAGCGCGTAGGCTTGGCCCGCGAGCAGCGGCAGCATCGCGCTGCGCCGGCCCATCGGCTTCGCCAGGGCTCCGATGTAGTTGGTCATTTCCGTTCTCCACGTGTCTGCTCGCGGAGCAAGGACGCCCCGTGATTCGCCGTGGATACTAGGCGGGAGCGTTGTGTGTTGTGATGTGACTGCCGTCACCGAGCCGGCAGGCGCGATGCCGGTTTCTATGCTGCAGAGTGTGAGGTGTCCTGTCGCAGCGAGCGACCGAGCAGCAGTGCCACGATGACCGCCGCCAGGGTCATGCAACCGACGGCCTGCGCCGCCGCGGTCCAGCTCAAATGCAGGGAAAATTCGTCGGATCCGATCAGGAAGGCGAGCAGCAGCGGGCCCATCAGGACGCCGATGTTGCGTCCGGTCATCACGATGCCGAAGAAGCTCGCTCCCGCCGTGCCGCGTGCGATCGCATGCGGCGTCTGGAACAGGCAGGTCGGAATCACGCCGGCGGCCATGCCGTAGAGGACCAGGCCGGCGAGACCTAAGCCGCCGGAGAGCCAGGGCTGCGCGAACCAGACCAGAGCCTGCGCGAACAGGGCCGCAATCAGCGCCGGAATGAGCGCGAGGCCATGGCGCAGCGCCCAGCCGGTCAGGAGATTGAAGCCGAGCAGCACCACCACCGGCACCAGGTAGGCGAGCACCGAAGCGGCCGGGCCCAGGGCGAGCACCGTGGCGAGGTATTGCGTGAGCCAGGTCATGAAGGCGAAGTACTGCCCCGACCAGAGCAGGAAGATCGTGCCCGCGAAGACGAGCTGGCGTCGCTGCCCCGCGGCGGGGTTCCGGGCCGCGGGGGGCGCGGGGCCGCGGCCCGGCGTCGGGATGCCGGGCAGCGGGGCGCGAGGCGCCGCTGCCGTTGCGGGCTTCGCGCAGCAGCAGCCACGCTGCGAGCCCGAGCGGCGCGCCGAGCACCAGGCCGATCAACCAGAGCCAGCGCCAGTCGTGCAGCGCCAGGGCCGCCAGGGCGGCGCCGATCTGGCCCAGCGGAATCCAGGCGGCGATCAGGCCGGTGACGACGGGCAGGTCGCGCGGCTTCGCGGCCGCCGCGGCGATCGACGGGCCGGCGATGGCGGCGACGGCAAAGGCCAGCCCCTCCAGCCCGCGCGACAGCAGCATCACCGCGGCCGACGCCGGGGCCGCCAGGGCGAGTGTGACGCCGATCACAGTCAGCCCTATTAGCGCGGCGACGCCGATCCCCATATTTCCATCGAGCCTGCGCCCGATCGCGGCCGACGCGATCAGGCCGACCAGCGCGTAGATCGACATAAAGCCCGCAGCGGTGACAGGGCTATGTGGGTAACGCGCTAGAAAGTCCGGTAGAATCGGCGGCAGCTTGAATTGCTGGTACGCAGCATAGGCGCCGAGCGCCACGCCGAAGGCGACCCGGGACCAGTCCGTGTTTTCGCGGGATTTGGCCCGTGCCGGGGAATCCCCGAGGGCATCCATGGCGGGCCTTTGGCGTTCCTTAACTTTGCAAGCGCTAGGGAACAATGCCATCATTTCCCGGTGCGGAACAACCGGGGCCGTCGCGCGGGGGCGCGCGGTCCAGCGGAGGTTCGGCGCGGATGATGGCGAGATCGCACTGTCTGTTCATCGTCCGGTCCAAGGAATGCGCGATTGACCACGTCTGACGAGTTTTCCGTTCGCTTCTGGGGGGTCCGCGGCTCGATTGCCTGCTGCAGCGCCGACTATGCGCGCTACGGCGGCAACACCAGCTGCGTCGAGATCCGCTGCGGCGATCGGGTTCTGATCTTCGATGCCGGCACCGGCATCCGCCCGTTGGGCAAGCAATTGGTGCAGACCCTGCCGGCGCATGCCGACATCTTCTTCACCCATACCCATCTCGACCACATCGTCGGCCTGCCGTTCTTTGCGCCGCTCTACAAGCCGGGCAGCAAGATCCGCATCTGGTCCGGACATCTCGAAGCGCCGCTCACCTTCAAGGACGCGCTGACGCATCTGATGGCGCCGCCGCTCTTCCCGGTTCCCCCGGCCGTGTTCGTCAGCGAGCCGGAGTTCAAGGACTTCAACGCCGGCGACACGCTGACGCCGATGGACGGCGTCATCTTGAAGACGGCGCCGCTCAACCACCCGAACGGCGCCACCGGCTATCGCGTCGAATGGCAGGGCAAGTCGATCTGCTACGTGACCGATTGTGAGCACAACGGCAAGGGACCGGATCCGGTGGTCGTCGACCTCATCAAGGGGTCGGACATCTTCATCTACGACACCAGCTACACCGACGAGGAATATCCGATCTATTCCGGCTGGGGCCATTCGACCTGGCAGGAAGGCGTCCGGCTCGCCGACGCCGCCCAGGTGAAGACGCTGGTGCTGTTCCACCACGATCCCAGCCACACCGACGCGGTGATGGACAAGATCTCCGCCGCCGCGGTGGATGTCCGCCCGGGCACCGTCACTGCCCGTGAAGGCATGATCCTGACGCCGTGAGGCCGCCGGTTGGCGGTCCCGGCTTGATTCGCCCCAAATATGCATCGGCACGCAATAGGCTGGCGGTCCGGGCCTGATCCGTGCCGAAGGCTTTAACCATAGGTTGTATAGACGACTTCGGGGCTTGCCCAAGCCATCCCGGCTGCGCGGAACCGACGCTTGAGGCTTGACTTGAATCATGGACAGGTCTTTCAGTTACACTATCCTTGCGTGTAGTCGGCCGGATCGCTGCGCCCACGGGGGTGCGGACGGGCTGCCTGGGGAAGCGCCATGTATCTGAAGCCGCCGCATCCGCCGAAGTCCTCTATCCTGCTCCTCGAAGAGGATCGGTTTCTGCACGCGGGTCTCGCGAGCCTGCTGAGCGAAGCCGGTTATGTCCTCGCCGCCGAAGGCAGTCATGGCAAAGGCCGGATCGACCTTGTGCTTGCCGGCCTCGCCCGGAATCGATTTGCGCCGGCGGCGCTGCGGCGGCTTGATCGCTCGGCGCCGCTGATCCTGCTGGTCGATCATGCCGCCTGGTGCGGCCTCGATTTTCTCGACGTCGCCAATGAGCTGGGCGCGGTCGCCGTGCTGCCGCGTCCCTTCGCGCGCGCGGCGCTGCTTGCGCTGGTGGCAAACACGGTCTCGCAACCGCCGCGGGATGCGGTTGAAGACCGGGATGCGGCGCTCTCGCAGCTGGCGGATATCTTGATATATCGGGATCAGCCGATTTTCTCGCCAGGCGCGCGGAACTCACACCCGGATGCGGAATAGGCTGCCGCCTCGCCTCGTTCTCCTTTCATCGGGAGGCATCGGACATCATGTATTTGCAGCCGCCAAGCACCGCGCGGAATACGGTGCTGATCGTCGATGACAATGCGGAAGCGCGTCGTCAGTTGCGCAAACTTCTGTCGGCGAACGGCTTTTGGGTGATCGAGGCCGACAACGGCCGCGTCGCGCGCGAGCTGCTGGCGGTGCAGGAAATCAATCTCGTCGTCTCCGACATATTCATGCCGGAATGCGACGGCTTCGAACTGATCGCCGCGATCCGCGCGATGCCGCAGCCGATCCCCGTGATCGCCATGTCCGACCATGAAAGCTGGACCGGCCTCAACTTCCTCGACGCAGCGAACGATCTCGGCGCCGCCGCGGTGATCGAGAAGCCGTTCCGTGCGCATTCGCTGCTGCGTCTGATGGACGATGCGCTCTCGGCCGCCGCGCGCCGCGGGCCCGTGGTGGCGCTGGGCGCCGTCGTCGACCGGAAACGCAACCGCATTCCCGTCGGCCTCGAATGGGTCGGCGGCCGGCCGGTCTGACAGGCCGGCCCGGCCGCCTTCCGCCTCAAGCCCGGATCGTCCGCAAGAACTCGCCGACCTGCGACTTCAGCTCGTTGCCGCCGCGCGACAGCGCACCCGCGGCGGACAGCACCTGGCTGGCCGCGGCACCGGTCTCGCCGGCCGCCTGGGTGACGCTGGCGATGTTGGAAGAGACCTCGGTCGTGCCCTGCGCCGCCTGCTGCACGTTGCGGGAGATCTCCTGCGTCGCGGCGCCTTGCTCCTCGACCGCGGAAGCGATCGCGGTCGAGATCTCGTTCACGCGGTTGATGGTCTCGGTGATCGCCGCAATGGCCTCGGCCGACGCGCCGGTCGCTTCCTGGATCGCACGGATCTGACCGCCGATCTCCTCGGTCGCCTTGGCGGTCTGGGTTGCCAGAGTCTTCACTTCCGAAGCCACGACGGCGAAACCCTTGCCGGCCTCGCCCGCACGCGCCGCCTCGATCGTCGCGTTCAACGCGAGCAGATTGGTCTGGCCGGCGATGTCGTTGATCAGGCGGACGACGTCGCCGATCTTCTGCGCCGCCGCGGCGAGACCCTGCACCTTGGCATTGGTTTCATCCGCCTGCCGCACGGCATCGGCCACGATGCGGCTGGACTCGCCGACCTGGTTGCCGATCTCGCTGATCGAGGCCGAGAGCTCCTCGGTCGCGGAGGCGACGGTCTGCACGTTCTGCGTGGTCTGTTCCGAAGCCGCGGCGACGGCCGTCGATTGCCGGGACGTTTCCTCCGCCGTGGCGGTCATCGACTGCGCAGTCACCTGCAGCTGCTGGGCCGAGCTGGTCACGTCGTTGACCACGCCGCCCACGGTCTGCTCGAACCGGCTGGCCAGGGCCAGCATGGCTTGCCGCCGCTCGGCTTCACCGCGCTGCTTCGCTTCTTCCTGTTCCTGGCGCAGCCGCGCGGTTTCCGCCAATCCGTCCTTGAAGACAGAAACGGCGCGCGAGACCTCGCCCACCTCGTCCTTGCGCTCGGTTCCGGCCACCGCGACCGTGAGGTCGCCGGAGGTCAGCGCCTGCATGACGTCGATGATCCGGCGCAGCGGCACCGTCACCGACCGGCCGACCACGTAGGCCACGGCGGAGCCCAGCAGCACGGCAATGGCGAGGCCGCCGAGCAGCAGCATCCGGTCGGCGGCATAACCCGCGGCCGCCTTCTCGTACTCGCTCTTCGCCACATCGACCTGCAGCTGCTTCAGCTTGGCGATGTCTTCCATCAGCTTGGCGAGCGCCGGCGTCCCTTCGGCCTTGGCGAGTGCCTTGCCGCCGTCGAAGTCGCCCGACTCAAGGGCTTTGAGCACGCGCCCGCGCACCTCGTCATAGTTTTCGAAACTGCGTTGGGCCTCGTCGGCGAGGATCTTCTCCTCCGGGGTCAGATAGGTCGCGAGGTAGCCCTTCCAGCGCTCCTGCGCGTTCTTGACCAGCTCGGCGACCTGCGCGTTGTCCTTCTGGATCACGGCCACGTCGCGCGCGCCAACCGCATCCATGATCGCGATGCGCACCTTGAAATAGTCGCTTTGGATGGTGCTGATCTCCTCCAGCGGCACCACGCGGTCGGCATAGACCGTGCGCAGTCCCTCCTGCACCGCCCCCATCCCGCGGATGCCGATCACCGCCACCGCCGCCATCAGCATCAGCATGACCGCCACCATGGCGGCGAGACGCACCAGGATACGCGTGTTCTTGAGCATCGTTTCCTCCAGGATCGTAACGGCGCACCTGCTGCGCGTCCGCTATTCGCCACAATTTAAGTGGGGTTCTTCTTAAGGTCGGATTAAGAGCGCGGCAGCTGCATACAGGATCATGCAGGAATCTTGACCCAGGTCAGGGCCGGCGCTTGATGTGCATCAGCGATCCACGCTGCGGCGGCGTTTTGATATATCGACGCGCGGACGCGGCAATTGACCGCGGCGATCAGGCAGCGACGTCGCTCTTCACCGCCGGCAGGTGCAGAGTCACTACGGTCCCGACATCGAGCTTGCTCTCGAGACGGAAGCTGCCCCCCGATTGCTCGACCAGCGCCTTGACGATCGGCAGGCCGAGGCCGGTGCCTTGCTGGCGACGCGAATGCGGATTGTCCGCTTGCCCGAACGGCTCCAGCACCTTGGCAATGTCTTTGGCCGCGATGCCCGCGCCGGTGTCGGCGACGGAAAGCTCCACCTGGTCGCCGTCCTGCCGGGCGGCGAGGGTCACGCGCCCGCCCTTCGGCGTGAACTTCACGGCGTTGCTGAGCAGATTCGTCAGCATCTGTTGCGCGGCGCGGGGATCGACCCAGGCCCGGGGCAGGTCCGGCGGCAGGTTGGAATGCAGGCTGACGCCGTTCGTCTGCGCGCGGCCGGCCACCAGGCGGAGGCTGGCCTCGAACACGTCGCCCGCCGCGACCGCTTCGGGAAAGAGCTCCATGCGCCCCGCCTCGATCTTGGAGAGATCGAGGATGTCGTTGATGATGCCGAGCAGGTGCTTCCCGCTCTCGTGCACGTCCTTGGCATAGGTCACGTATTGCGGCGCGCCCATCGGGCCGAACATCTCCAGCTGCATGATCTCGGTAAAGCCGAGAATGGCATTGAGTGGCGTCCGCAGCTCGTGGCTCATGTTGGCCAGGAACTCCGACTTGGAGCGGTTGGCGACCTCGGCCTGCTCCTTCGCCTCGCGCAGGTTCTCCTCGGTGCGGATCCGGTTGGTGACATCCTGCAGGATGCCGACGAAATGGATCGGCTTGCCCTGCTCGTCGTGCAGCGGGCTGATGTTCACTTCGTTCCAGAAGGTGCGCCCGTCCTTGCGATAGTTGCGCAAGGTGACGGTGACGGCCCGGCCGACCATGATCGCGCGGCGCATGCGCTCGACCGTCTCGCGATCGGTGTCCCGCCCCTGCAGGAAGCGGCAGTTGCGGCCCATCGCCTCAGCGGCGGCATAGCCGGTGATGCGGGTGAAGGCGGCGTTGACGAAGACGATCGGCTGGTCGGGCTGTCGCGCGTCGCAGATCACCACGCCGCTGGTCACCGAGGCGACGGTGCTGGCCAGCACCGCGTTGCGTTGCGCCAGCTCGGCGAACTGCAACTCCCGCTGCTTGATCGCGGTGATGTCGCGCATGATGCGGAGCGTTCCGCCGCCCGGGGCATCCCATCCGGCGACCCGCTGCTCCAGGATCTGCACCCAGCTGCCATCCGCGCGCCGCTCCTCCAGCCGCCAGGGCAGGGTGCGATGCCGCTCCATCGCCTCGCCCAGCATCGTCGCCGGCGTGCCACGCCGCTCGATCTCCGCGCGCAGTAGCTCGGCATAGGCGGCGCCGGGCTCGAGATCAGCGGAGAGATCGCGGTTGAGCGCCCGGTATTGTCCATTGCAGGCAAGCAGGCGGTCCTGCTCGTCGAAC
>JAYSFH010000107.1:0-9854 GCA_041913405.1 Dongia sp.
GGAAGCGGTCGTCGAGGTCGCGGGTGAGCTCCTGGACGTCCTGCGTCGCGCGGCGACGGCGGGCCTCGGCCGCGGCGTTGGCGGCGGTCTCCTGCTCGCTGCGCTGGCGTTCGCCGGCGGCCTGCTCGCCGCGGGTGATCTCGGCCTGGAGATCCGCATATTGCCGGCGCAGCTCCTCCAGCCGGGCCGCGCGATCGACCCCGACCTGCTGCTCGGCGGTGCCGACCAGGCCGGGGCGGATGCTGCCGCGGCGGACCGGGGCGGTGAGGCTGGCGCGGCCGTCCTGCTGGCTTTCCAGCCGGGCGATCGGCGCCGCCAGCGCCTCGGCCTGCCGGCGCATGCCGGCAACGCGTTCCTCCTCGCTGAGCAGGCCGGCGCCCTGGCGGACGCCATCCACCGCGCGGGCGGCGGCCGACAGAGCCCGCGCCAGCGCATTGGACAGGCCGATGGCACGGTCGAGCTGGCCGAGGAAGTTCTCGGTCGCCGCACTCAGCTGCCCGAAGGCGCGGCCAAGCGAGAGCGGCGCGCGGTCGAGCTCGGCGCCAAGCCGCTCCGTCGCGCGCAGCAGGGCGGGGAAGACCCGCTCGGCGGTGAGCTTCCCCTCGGAGCCGAGCTTCCGCAGTTCGCCGATCGAGACGCCGAGCTCGCGGGCCAGGCCCTCAGCCAGCAGCGGCATGGCCTCGAGGATGGAGCGCAGCTCATCGCCCTGCAGCACGCCCGAGGCCAGCGCCTGGGCGAGCTGCAGCGTGGCGGAGGAGATCTCCTGGGTGGAAGCGCCGGAGACGATGGCGACGCGCTGCAGGCCGCCGACGAGGCGCACCACCTGGTCGGAGGTGGCGCCGATCTCGCGGGCGGCGATCGAGAAGCGCTGGAAGGCGTCGACGCTCTCGGACACCGCGACGCCGGTCGAGAGCGCGTTGCGGTACAGCGCCTCATAGACCTGGCCGGCCCGCTCGACCGAGCCGGTGGCGTTCTGCAGGCGGGAGAGGCTCTGCGTGAGCGCGTCGCCGGCCTGGACCAGGGCACGGGCCGCTACTGCCACGCCGGCGATCTGAATGCCGCGCGTGGCGACGTCGAGCAGGTCGAGCGAGCGGGAGGCGCGCTCGGCGCCGCCCTTGATCTGGTCGAGGGAGCGCTGACCGGTCTCGCCGACCTCGCGCAGCCCGGCCTTGACCCGGGCAGCGTCGTCCAGCGAGAGGCGTACGGAGACGCGACGGGTGGCATCAGCCATTCGGCTTTCCCTCCCCGTCACGGCGGGCGGCAGCGCCCTCGGCCATGCCGATGCGGATGGCGAGCAGCAGTTCGGCGGCGGCCCAGCCGATGGCGCCGAGGTCGCGCGCCGCGGCGAGCGCGCCGGCGGTGTCGAGGCTCAGGCCGGTCATCGTCGCTTGCGCGCAGGCCGTGCCGGCGGACCAGCAGGCATGGCCTTCGAGGCGGGTGGGGGCCTGCGCGGCGTAGGGGCAGGCATCGGCGCAGTCGCGACCCAGAGCCGCGCAGCCGCGGCAGTAGTCGGGCCCGCGGCCGAAGTGCCAGGCGGCGCAGGCCCTCAGCCGTTTCCCTCGGCGGCCACCGCGGCGACGGGCGCGGTGGCGCGATCCCAGAACGCGGCCGCGATGTCCTCGAGGTCCATCAGGCGCTCGACCGCCTCGGGCGAGAGCGGCAGCGGCTTGCCGGCGGCATCACCGACGCCCTCCCAGGAAGTGACCGCGTGACGGGCGAGCGCCTTGACCAGGAAGGCGAAGGACAGGCCACGGGACATATCCGGATCGAGGTCGGGATCGGCGAGACGGATCGCGGCGAGGCGGCGCGCGGCGGCGGCCTGCGCCGCGGCCATGACAGCGGTCGTCACGGGTTGGATCTCGACGCGGACGCCGCGGGGAAGGTCGAGCCAGTACGGCTCGGCCGGAAGGTCGAGGGTGAGCATGTACTCCTCCGTTCTTGAGATTTGATCCACGCCGAGTCTCAGCGATGAAGTCGGAGAGCACCGGCTGGGCGATGCTCCGTTCCTGCCACTGGTAGGCTCGGTGTCGGTGGGCAAATGGCCGGAATCCGGTATGTTGGCGTCACTGCCGGACGGCTAGTTCCACCAACGATTGAGCCAATGCCTTTACTCGACCCCACAGACATCCAGACGCTCGTGAATGACGGTGAGATAGCTGCCGTCACGCTCGACACCAGCATCTTCGATCAGTTCCAGTGCAACCTGGATAACAGAAGCCTGACCGCCCTTGGGCAGTTCAAGGGGACCAAGATCAAGGTCGTGCTCTCACCCATTACGGTGGGCGAGGTGCGTGCGCATATCGCCAAGCAGGCCAGCGCGGCCGCCGAGAAGGCGCGGACGAGTATCAACCAGTATCTCAAGACCATGCGGGATGACCGCGACCCAGCGGAAGTGGCCAGGCAGCTTGGCCTGATCACCGATTATCTGGGCTACGCCGACCGCCAAGTGGCGGCATTCGTCTCCTCCGTCGGCGCTGTCGAGGTGCCGATGGAGCCAGGTGTCTCCGTCGCCGAGCTGGTGCGGCGCTACTTCGCCGCAGAGCCGCCCTTCGCTGCGAAAGATACGAAGAAGAGCGAGTTTCCCGATGCCATCGCCCTTCTATCGTTCGAGGCATGGGTCGGAGTGAAGGGCGGGTACGTGCTCGCTGTGAGCAAGGATGGCGACTGGAAGAGCTTTGCTTCGAAGTCCGCCCGTATCATCTGCGTGGACGATCTGGCAGCCGCGCTCAACCTCTTCCACACAGAAAGCAGCGTCGTTGCCGCGCGGCTGGCCGCTCGGATCCGGGCAGACACCGCACCCGCGCTGAAACGCGCTATTGACGAGGAGTTAGAGCGCTATCTCGAGGACTTCGATATCGAAGCCAGCTCAGACTTCATGTTTGAGCAGGAGACAGAGCACTCCCAGGTCGTAAGCTGGAGCCTTCCCGAAAGCTCGCCGGTCGACGTTCTCGCGTCGGACGAGGAGAGCGTCACGATCTCGTTCGAGGCCGAAGTTGAGGCTGAGTTCGGCGCGCATTTCAGCTTCTCCGTTCGTGATTCGATTGACCGTGACTATGTCTCAATGGGGTCGGCATCCCGGTCGGCGACAGAAGTCGTCCGGGTGCCAATCGTTATCACGCTCTCAAAAGACGAAGACGAAGATCCTGAGCCCTTTGACGTCGAGATTGAGAGGCGCGGCCTAGTGGTCGATTTCGGTTACGTCGAGCCCGATTGGGGTCATGACGAATAGCGACACAACACCAATGCAGCCTACCGGCTTGCGTGTGGGCCAGCGCTTCAGCGATCGGCGCGTCGTCGTCCTTAGCCATAGACAGACGGCCGCTCGCAATCATGAAATTTTGGGAGTGCTCGTCGAATCGCGAATCTGTCCGATTTGGGGGAAGGGTGGCCGGCAGCTGCGCGGTTCAGATACGCTTAGCGACAAACTGGCGTGTCAGCCTCAAACATTGAGTACCATGTGCCAACGCCGCGCCTCCTCAAGCGCGCCCTGCAACGAGTACTTCCGGTTGAAGCGCAATCGCGCGGCCATTTGATCAAGATCGATCTCGAAGCCAACCGCATCTGCCGCGAAGGATCCAGTCTGGCCCTCTACGGTGACACTCCCCCCAAACGTATCCTTGAGATCCTCCATTTGAGCCGCGATCTCAGCCAATGACGCGACCGGGCGTTCGATTTTCACCTCGATGATGTTGAAGGATGGACCAAATGCTTCGTCGAGTTCCTCTGCGAGGGTCCGCCAACCGTCCTTCAACTCGAGATGGGTGGCTATTTGCCACCGGGCAGCGTCGTCACGATCTTGGTAGCCGGCGATCTCCAACGTGAATCGCTCGGCGCGAATCTCGTACACCGCCGTATCTTCGATGACCTCGATTTCCGCGAGACGAAGCCCAGTCGCTTTTTTCACTTCTTCCAGCGTCTCGCGACCCTCAGACGCGACTCGGTTGGCCAGAAGCTTGCTGACAAAGCTGCTCGTTGCCGCGGTATGCGTCTTGGGGACTTTATGGCTAGCTGCCCGGAACTCAGCCAAAGAGCGAATCAGGCCGCCTTTTTCTGTCCTTAACGCAGTCGTCTTCGGAACAAGGATGAAGCCGGACAGGTCCGTTGGCGGTGGTGGCAGGACCGGTACCGGGACATGGCGTATGGGAAAGCTGCCCGTGGCAGTAATCCGGGCCTGCGGCGTCTGCGACGAGGTCATGGCCATATCATCGCGGACATACTTGCTAACGCTGTTGGTGAGATAGGTCCGGAGCGATGCATCGGTCACCCATCGCTGCGCGTCGATGGCTTCATCAGCCTTCCCGAGAAGCGCCTGCACCAGATGCCATGTCCAGACGCCGTGCTTGAGTTTGTGACAGGAGAACGACTTCTCCTTAGGCTTACAAGACAGGAATACCGCTGAATACTCGGATGCCTCTAGGAACGCCTTATACTCGTCGGCCGACATGCTCGTGATCACGTCGCGCGTTCCAAATCCATCCTGCAGATCAGCGGCGCACGCGTCGATAAAGAGCAGTGAATGCCGGCAGGCGCTCTCTTCCAGCGGATCTGTGATGATCTCGCGGATCAGCGCCGTCGTCGTCTCGAGGTGTGCGACATTGGTGTCGGCGGCAGTAATGCGATTGCCCCCGGCGCCGTGAAAGCCATGGCCAGCGTAATAGAACACGAATAGGTCGTCGGCATCGAGATTGCGTATCTTCCATCGCAGATCGTCAGATATCCGAGTAAGGCTCGCTTCGGCGTCAGTAAGGATATCCTCCTCGAACTCTTCCACGCGCCCGCTCCAAAGGTCGCGCATTGACGCAACAAATGCTTGAGCGTCGGCCACCGCGTGCAGGACATTGGGTATCTGCCCCGTCGACCGACTATGATATTTCTCTAGACCGATAGCGTAGACTAGCACCCGTTTGGGCCTGAAGGGCTCTGCACTCATAATTGAGAGCTAACCGATATCCGTTCCCGAAGAAACACCCTCGTCTTTCCACCTTCTCCTCCCGCCCGAATCAGCCCTGGCCGCGTAGCGGCTCACGCGTACGCCGTCCCGGCCTGCTGGTTCTTCAGCACAGCCGTCATCATGCGCGTGGCGGTGGCGTTGTAGGCCGCCCGGAACTCGAAGCTGGCCTCGACCCCGGCCGGCCCTTCGACTGGCGTCTTGGCGAGCGCCAAGTACACCTCGTGCAGCGTGAAGGTCAGGCTGCGGTTGGCGTCGATCGTGTAGCTGAAGGCGAACTCCGCCGACGCGTTGTTCTGCGCCTGGGTCAGCAGCGTGGTGTCCGCGAAGCGCGCCGTGATCTGGCCGGTGGCGCGCGCGATGCCGGGATCCACGCCCTCCACCTTCCGGTCGGCGCGGATGGTGCGCACCATCTCCATGCCGTTCGCGTAGGTGAGCCGCGCCCCGGTCACCTGGGCGAGCGCGGTACCATTGCGGCTGATCGCGCCCTGCGCCTTGTTGAAGGCGGTGTAGGCCGTGCTGATCGGCGTGCCGCCCGAACTCGAGGCGCCGCGCGTCGAACCCTGCCCCATCAGCCCGAAGGTCGCGGTGGCGGGCCCGGTCGGCGAGAAGTCGATCTCCAGCGTGTCGGCCCGCACGCCGGTGCAGAGATCGTAGTTCGGCACGTCCGGATAGCCGATCTCGATGCTGTTGGACGGCAGCGCGGCCGCGCCCGATCCAAAGCTGTGGATGAAGTTCGGGCTGGTGCCGGTGGTGGTCGGCGGGCCGAGCAGGAGGCGCAGCCAGTGGCCGATGTTGTTGAGGTCCACCGGCACCACCGCCTGCCCCTGCACGGTGACGGTGTCCAGGAAGGGTGCCGCCGGATCGCGGCTGCTGCCGACGCCGATCACGTCGGCATCGAGCAGCGGCTGCTCGGCGCCGAGGTCGCAGGACAGGAAGGGCATGCGCAGCCAGTCGCCCGCGGGCGCGGTGCCGTAGGTCGCCTCGGGGATCGTGAGCAGACGGCAATTGGCGCCGATGGCACGGGGCATCGGGGATCTCCGGGATGAGCGGGAGGAAGAACCGTCAGGCCAGCGGCGAGCCGGCGACGGTAAAGAACAGCGTGACGGGGGCCGAGGCAGCGCGGGCGGCGGCGGCGCCCTCGAATTCGACGTCCTCGAAGTCGGGCGCGCCAGGCTGGACCCACTCCACTGCGCCACCGAGGGTGCGGTCGGCGGTGATAGCGGCGGCGATGTCCACGAGCAGGGCGTCGAGCAGCGCGGAGCGCGCGGCCGGCGTCGCCCCGGCCACGGTGACCTCGATCTCGGCGCGGTGCTCGATGGCCCAGGCCAGCGGCGAGAGGATTGCCGTCTCCTCGACCCTCTCACCGTCGCGGATGACGACCAGCCCACCGGGTGGCAGGCGCTGCGGCACGGTGTCGCCGCGTAGGACCAAGGGTGCAGGATTTCTCGATGCCAGCGCCGCCGCCAGCAGGCCGTGCAGCGCCGCGATCGCGGCCTCGCGCATGCTCATGGTGCCGCCCTCCCGCTCTCGCGCTGCCAGGCCGAGACGAAGCGCCCCGGCAGCCGGCGCAGGCCGCGTTCCGCGGCACCCTTCACGTCCAGCCGCTTGGCGAGCTTCACCTGCGGCAGCAGGAGGAACATCGGCACCATGCCGCGGGCGAGCATGCCGCGCGCCCAGGCCTCACGCCCCTTGCGATTGCCGGTGCCGACCTCCGCGACGCCGCCTGCGATGAGGCGCGTGCGGCGGCGCCGGCCGGTCTGCTGGCCCTGCCGCAGCGGCAGGCACCAGACGAAGCCCCGCCCGGACTTGAATGGCCGCAGGAAGCCCTGCCCGGAGGCGACCATCTGCGCCGGTGTGACGCGCATACCCTTCTCACTGCGGCCCCGCCGCCCCCGTGCCGCATTGAAGCCGGTTGGGATGGCGAGGAACTTCCGCCCGCCCTTGGCGCGGATCAGTGCGCCGCGCTCGAAGGCGTCGATGACGTTGGGCACCTTGGTCCAGACCAGCCCGGCAGGCCGCAGCGACTGGCCCGAGCGGGGAAAGACCAGCGATCGCCAGGCATTGGCGATGCCCCGCGCGTTGCCAGCGAAGCTGCTGGTCACCTGCCGCCGCAGTTCTTGCTTGACCTGCTCGGTCTCGGTGCGGATCGCCGTCATGGCGGCCCGCTCGCCGGCACGCACCTCGGCGGCGAGAAGCTGCCGCAGGTCGCCGACGATGCGGGCGCCGAGCCTCACGGCGTGCCGCCGCTGGGCGGCAAGCCGGTGCGGTGGCGGATGATCGCCACCGCCAGGTCATGCAGTGCCGCCTGGCCGAGGTAGCCGAACACGAAGGCAAAGAGGAACCGGCCGTATTCGTTGAATTCGAGGAAGCCGCCGAGCGCGTAGCCGGCGCTGCCGACCATGGCGGCGGAGGGCACCTCCCAGGCGAGGCACCAGCCGAAGCGCCGGCGCTCTGGGTTGTTCCAGCGCACGAAGCCACCGGCGAGGCCGGCCGCGGCGCCGAGCAGCAGGTCGCGCAGTATCTCCAGCAGGGTGAGAGCGTTCTGCGGCATGGCAAGGACTCCTATCGCTGGCAGAGCACGCGCCAGGCGGTGCCGGAGGCATCGCGCTCGGCATGGGTGACGGTGAGCAGGTCGGGGCCGAGGGCGAAGCTGTCGCCGGTGGCGAGGTCAGGCAGCGTGGCGATGGCGACGGAGAGGATGTCGGTGGCGGAGAGGATCTCGGTGCCGAAGGCATCGGCGACACGGTCCGGGGCGGAGCGCAGCACCCTGACCGCGATGGGCGCGCCAGTGCCGCGCTGCCGGTAGACGGCGTCGGCCCCGAGGTTCGGATCGGCGACCAGCGCCGCCATTGCCGCAGCGAAGGCGTTCATCGCCCGCAGGCCCCGCGGATGCGGGCGCGCAGATCGCCATAGTCGTCAATCATGCGTGCCAGCACCGATCCATCGCGCAGGCCCGCCAGTTCCTCCGCCACCTGGCGCTGGATCTGGCCGTCATACGGCACCAGCGTGAAGCAGACCGGCTCAGAACCGGCCGGAGCGCAGGCGGTCAGCTGCACCATCAGCGCGATACTCGGCAGATGCCGCATCGGCTCTCTCCCTGGCCTCGAGGCTGTGCTGGGCCACCTGCCGTTCGACCTCCGCGCGGCCCTGCCGCCGGCCCATGGCCAGCAGGGCCAGGACCGCGCCAGCGCCCGCGAGGACCGCCACCACCCAACCGCCGATGCGGGACCACAGGGCAGCAAGCAGCGCGGTCATGCTGGCCGCCGCAGGCGCCAGAGCAGGACGCCGAGGATGGCGGCGAGGATCACTGCGATGGCGACCATCGGCGCCAGGCTCCCGAGCGCCTGGATCGCCGGCGCCGCCTGCGCCGCGACGGTCGCCACGCCGGCCGCACCGACGGCCATGGCTCCGCGGCCGCTGCCGGTGGTGGTGGCGACCTGCCGCAGCGTCGCCGGCGCGGGCGGCGGCACACCAGCCAGGGTCAGGGCGCGATCGATGACGGCAGTCGGGTAGGCCAGCCCGCCGCATTCATGGGCGATGATGGCCTCGACCATCGGACGGATCTGGCCGTGCCGGTGCAGATCGACCGGCTCCTCTGCGCCCACACCCATGCGCCGCGCCACGACCGCGACATAGGCGCCAGTGTCGTTCTCCCCGGGTGGAGCCCAGCGGTCGATGATGCTGCGCACCGTCCGCAGGCCATGGCGGTCCTGGTAGGTGGTGAGCAGGGCGGCCAGCGCACGGATGCCGAATTCGTGACTCACGAACCGGCAGAAGCGCCCGTCCGAGGGCGGATCGGCGAGCCCCTGCCATTTGTTGGCGGGGACATGCTCGATATTGCCGGGGTTGCGATTGCGATAGCCCCGCGTGGCCTTGGGATCAATGCGGCTCATGCGCCGCTCGTAGGCACGCGGGCCAGCATCACCCGCACCGTGGCATCGGCCGCCAGCGCCGCGACGGTGCAGAGGCCGATCTGGAAGTTGCCGGTGGCGGTGGTGGTGATGCGCCGGTTGGTATTGTCCCAGAACACCCGCGCCCCCTGGCTGATGGCGAGCGCGGGCTCCTTGGTCAGTTCGAACTCGCCGCGGGTTTCGCACTCGACGCTGGCGTTCTGGGCGGCGTCGGCCGCCGCCACCCCGAAGAAGGCGCCGACCAGCATGCCCTGGCCGGAGAGGATACCGCCCGCGTAGGGCACCAGCATTGGGATGGAGCGCGCGTCGGGGCGGATGCAGTTGCGCATGGGAGGATCTCCTGAAACGCCGAAGGCGCCCGGTGGGGCGCCCTCGACGAAGCTGCTGCGGTGGTGGGAAGGATCAGGTGCCCGGGTTGAACCAGGCGCCGCGCCAGTCGATGGCGCCGACGCCGAAGTCGAAGATCACGCTGACCTCGACGCCATCCGCCCCCTGCACCGGCCCGGTGGTGACCTGCGGCCCCTCGGCGCCGTTGAGGTAGCCGTAGACATAGACCGGTGCAGCGACCGGGTCGGAGAACAGGTACCAGCGGTTCGCCGCGATCAGCGGCTCGATCACCGGCTGCACGAAGCCGGCAAAGACGTTCGCCTTGCCGATCTCGCTGGCCTGCACGACCACGGTCGCCTGGCGAGCGGCGAGCTCGAGGTTCGGCCCGACCAGCAGCCGCATGGTCTGGCCCATCGAGATCGGCAGGCCGTCCAGCGTGCGCTGCTTCATGATGGCGGTGCGGCCGGCGCCAATGGTCGAGGTGTCGAGCACCGTGCCGGTGCTGGCCTTGTTGGCCCGCGCCGCACCGGTGGCGAACACCGGGGCGCTGCCGGTGGTGAGCGTCGGTCCGTCGCCATTCGCCGAATTCACCAGCTGGTAGGCGGTGGCATTCTCGAACTCGGCGACGCGGCGGCCGATGGCGGCGGCGAAGTCGGTGAAGGCGC
>JAYSFH010000108.1:0-9662 GCA_041913405.1 Dongia sp.
TTTCGCCATAAGCTCCCCGGGCCCCAGTTCCCGGCCGGAGTATAGGCGGAGCGAAGCCCGCCGCAAGGCCGCGCGCCGACATTCCTGTGGAGAAACGCGCCCTATGGTATGGGCGTCGGCCTAAGCGCCGCTGAAGCGGACGGAGATTTCGCCGAAAACCTTCCCATCCATCCGGATATGGAGTTGGCGGTTGCCGGTATTCACATGCAGGAACGGGAGATAGGGCGAGAGCGATTCCAGGCAAGGTCGCCAGGTGAAGCTCGGAAAGACCGCGGTCATCTCCGGCCAGAGCGGCACCGGCTCGCGGCTGTCGTCGAGCACGACCGAGCCGCGTGCCAGCATCGTCTCGAGCTGCGCCCGCGCGCGGGCGGGCGAGGCGGGATGACCGGCATCGACCGGCGCGGATTCGCGATAGCTGCCGTCGTAAGCGTCGAGGTTCAGCAGCAAAGTCGTACCGCCGTCGCGCAGCATCGGCACGATGTAATGATGGTCCGCCGGGAAGTTGAGACGCGTGACCAGCATCGGCTCGCCCGGCACCGTGTTGCGCGCCGCCTCTTGCCAGCGTGGATGACGGGCAAAGCGCGCGCTGCGAACGGCGGCGTTCGCCATCGCCGGTATCGCGGCGGCGTCCAGCAATGCGCGCCGGACGAACGGCGGCTCCGCCTCGGCGCGCAGCTCCGGCGTCGCGGCCGCGGCCGCGCCGGCGCAGACCACCACGCGTCTGGTGCGCCAGATCCCGTGCAGCACGCCGGTCTGGTATTGCGCGATCCAGCTCCGCACGTCGATGTGATGGTCGAGCGGTCCATAGGGATTGCGCAGATAGAAGCCACGCAGGCCCCAGGTTTCGTCGTCGATCGAGGCGGGCACGGCCTCGGCTTCGAAGCCGGTGACCAGCGCCCAATGACGGCATTTCCAGATCAGCACCGCCGGTGCGATCCGATCCTTGAGGATCGACCAGGCGCAGCGCCGCATCGCCTGGTCGGCGGTGCTGTCGGGATGAAAGGCGAAAGCTTGCCTTGCATGCTGCGTGAGCAGCTTGGCCAGTGCATCCGGCGCCGTCTTCCAGCCCGGTTCCTCGGAGCCGAGCTGGTGGGATTCTCGCGTCAGCGCCGCCTGGTCGAGACCGGCATCGCCGAGGAGCATCTGCGCGCAGGCGCCGCCGCCGAGATCTGGCTTGGTCTGCGCGAAGGCGGGGAGGTCGAGCGTGCAGAGCTCGGCCAATTGCTCAGCCTTCGATGGTCTTGCCGAGCCGGCCGGCGAGGTCCTGGATGAACTGCCAGGCGACGCGGCCGGAGCGGGCGCCGCGGGTCATCTGCCACTCGATCGCCTGGGCGCGCAGCGCCTCCGTCTCGATCGGCAGCTTGAAGGTTTTGGCATAGCCTTCGATGATCGCGAAGAAGGTGTCCTGGTCGCAGTTGTGGAAGCCGATCCAGAGGCCGAAGCGATCCGAGAGCGAGACCTTCTCCTCGACCGCCTCCGACGGGTTGATCGCGGTCGAGCGCTCGTTCTCGATCATCTCCCGCGCCATCAGGTGGCGCCGGTTCGAGGTCGCGTAGAAGATCACGTTGCCGGGCCGCCCCTCGATGCCGCCTTCCAGCACCGCCTTCAGGGACTTGTAGCTGGTGTCGGCGGTGTCGAAGGAAAGATCGTCGCAGAAGATGATGCAGCGGTGCTTCGACCCGCGCAGGATCGAGAGCAGCTTCGGCAAGGTGACCAGATCCTCGCGGTGGATCTCGATCAGCTTCAGCTTGGCCTTCGCGCCCTCGTTGATCTGTGCGTGGGTCGCCTTCACCAGGGAGCTCTTGCCGGTGCCGCGGGCACCCCAGAGCAGCGCGTTGTTGGCGGGCAGGCCGCGGGCGAAGCGCTCGGTATTCTCGATCAGCATCTCCTTGGCGCGGTCGATGCCCTGCAGCAGGTTGATATGGACCCGCGAGACGGTCGCGACCGGTTCCAGCCAGCCCTCGGCCTGCCAGACGAAGGCGTCGGAGGCGTTGAGATCGTTGCCCCGCGCCGCCGGCGGCGCCAGCCGCTGCAGGCTCTCGGCGATCGATTGGAGGACGGGCAGCAGGTCTTTGTCGGTCATGCGAATGGATTCCCCCGGATGCGGGGGCCAGTATGCCGAGCCCCAGCGCCAATTCAAGGCGCGTTCACTCCGCGGCGAGCGGGCTCAGGCTTGCGCTGCGGGTATCGGCGTCAATCGCAAGACGGCGATCATGGTATCTCGCGACTTCAGGCCGATGCGCGATCGAAAGCACGGTCGCATTGGGCAGCCGCTCGGCGAGCAGCTGATACATGCGCTGTTCGTTCTCGGCATCCAGGGCGGCTGTAGCCTCGTCGAGGTAGAGCCAGTCCGGCTTCAGCAGCAGCGCGCGGGCGATTGCCAAGCGCTGCTGCTCGCCGATGGAGAGCGCCATCGACCAGTTGTCCTCATCATCGAGGCGGTTGCCGAGATGGGCGAGATTGACGGCGTCGAGAGCCCCACGCAGATCGCTGTCGGACAGCACTTCCGGTGCAGCCGGATAAGCGAGTGCCCGCCGCAGGGTGCCGAGCGGAAGATAAGGCCGCTGCGGCAGGAAGAGCGCATCGGCGCCCGACGGCGCGCGGATGCCACCCTTGCCGAACGGCCAGAGGCCGGCCAAGGCACGGAACAGAGTCGTCTTGCCGCTGCCGGAGGCACCGGAAATGAGCACACGGTCGCCGGGATGGATGCGCGCGGACAAGCCCTCGATCAGCTTGCGGCCGTCCGGCAAGGCGAGATGGAGATCGTGCACATCGAGGCTTCCGGCCTCGTCCGAGCCGAGAGCGATCTCCGACTGCGCGGCCTTGGCGCGCTCCATGGCCTCCACGAAGCCGATCAATCGATTGACGTTGGCTTTCCATTCCGCCAACGCCACGAAATTGTCCATGAACCACGTCAGCGCGTCGGACACCTGTCCGAAAGCCTGGCTGATGCGGAAGATCGTGCCGAAATCGATCGCGCCGGTGAAATAGCGCGGGGCAATCACCAGGATCGGAAAGATGCCGCCGGCCTGCCCATAGAGCTGCTGGAACCAAGCCAAGCGCTTCTGGGCGCTCATCAACTCCCACCAGTTGGTCCAGACCCGCGTAAACAGGTCCATCAGCCCGCGCTGTTCATCGGCCTCGCCGCGATACATGGCGACGCTTTCGGCGTTCTCCTTGAGGCGCGACATGCCGAAGCGGAAACTCGCGCGGTATTGCTGCTGCTGGAAGTTGATGCGGACCAGGCGGCGGCCGATGCGATAGCTGACATAGGTGCCGACCACGGCATAGATCACCGCGATCCAGACCATGTAGCCCGGGATCGTGATTTCCATGCCGAATACCGGAAGCGTGATCGGACCCGAGAGCACCCAGAGCAATGTCACGAAGGTGATCAGCGTCACCGTCTTGTTGATGATGCCGATGATCAGCTGCAGCGTAATGTCGGTGAAAGCGGCGATATCTTCCTCGATACGCTGCTCCGGATTGTCGGTGCCGCCGCCGTAGATCTGCAGGCGGTAGTAGGTGCGCTTCTCCATCCACATCCCGAGAAAGCGCTCGGTCAGCCAGCGCCGCCAGCGGATCGTCAGCGTCTGGCGCAGATATGTGCTGTAGACCGAGAGGATGACGGCGGGGAAGACGATCAGGGCGAACTTGCCGATCAGGAAGAGAAAGTAGTTCACGACGAAGAGACGGTGGCCATGGAACTCGATCGCCATCGGCGAAAGGTCCTTGGCCTGCAGCATATTCTGGAAATCGCCATACCAGGTGTTCAGCTGGACGTTCACGTAGACGATGGCCAGGACCATCGCGATCACGATGGCGAGCAGCGTGAGTGCGACCGGTGCCTCCTTCGAGACGAAGTAGGGCGCGGTCAGCGCCCACAGCTTGCCAAGAAAACTGCGCTTGCGGGCGGCGTCGGTGAGTTGCGGCATGGAAGCATCCGGTGCAGACGAACGAATGCACCGGATCATAGGGGAGCCGGAAAGGCGGTGTAAGCTTTAACGGGTAACGCCCGGTGACGGCTGTTACGCGGCGCGGCGAATCAGATCTGGAAGTCGAGGTGGATGCCGCACTCGGTCTTGTCCATGCCGGCCCAGCGGCCCGCTCTCGCATCCTCGCCGGCTTCGACGCGGCGGGTGCAGGGCTGGCAGCCGATCGAGGCGAAGCCTTCGTCGAACAGCGGGTGCTGCGGCAGCTTGAATTTCCTGAAGGCGTCCTGGACCATCTCCGGCGTCCAGTGGGCCAGCGGGTTCACCTTGATCTTGCCTTCGGCCGAGGCCTCGAACAGCGGGATCGCCTTGCGCGAACTCGCCTGGAATCGCTTGCGGCCGGTGAACCAGGCATCGAAGGGCTGCATCGCGCGGTCGAGCGGCAGCACCTTGCGGATGCGGCAGCAGGCGTCGGGGTCCTTGGACCAGAGATCGCCGTTCGGATCCTGCGCCGCGAGATCGGCCGCCTCAGGCTTGATCTCCCGCGCATCGGTGAAGCCGAAGCGGTCGATCAGGATGTCCCGGTACATCAGGGTTTCCATGAAGTGCTTGCCCGTTTCCAGGAACAGCACCGGCACCGACTTTTCGACCTGGGCCAGGTAATGCAGCACCACCGCCGCTTCGGTCCCGAAGGAAGAGAGCAGGGCGATCTTGCCGGGGAAGAGCTTATGGACCGCATCCTCGAGCAGCGCCTCGATCGGCAGGCCCTGATAGTCGGCATCGAGCTGGCGGGCGATCTCCCGCAGATCCGCCGGCGAATGCGCCGGCGGGGCGGGCTGGAGGTCTTGCAGGGCGGCGGCGAAGGTCATGATTTCACATGAAAAATCGTTGCTGGAAGGCCAGGCTGGCTTCAACAGCATCTACATATTACGTGCAAGAAATGTAGTTTTACTTCTTCCATGTGAAATAAACTGGCGATTTCCCATGGAAAGTCAATGTGGCGGCTTCGCCACGCGCGATGATTTCTTATTTCACACAGGCGCTTGGTAGTCGTGACGCGGCGTCTTCCTGCGCCTGGTCTCGGCGCCACACGGCACGCTCACTTCAAGCTTTTGAGATACGCGATCAGGTCCGCGCGGTCCTCGGGCTTGGTGACCTTGAAATTCATCTTCTGCCCGGGCACCAGGGCCTGCGGGTTGGTGAGCCATTGGTCCAGGCTGGCATCGTCCCAGACGAAGCCGGCGCCCTTCAGCGCCTTCGAATAGCTGTAGTCGGGCAGCGACCCGGCCTTGCGGCCGTAGACGCCGCGGTGCATCGGGCCGACCCGGTTGGTATCCGGCGAATGACAGGCGATGCAGCGGCTCTCATAGAGCTGTTGTCCGTGGGCCGCGTCGCCGTCCGCATGCGCCGGTGCGGCCGTCAGAGCCATTAAGGCAGTCAGCGCTGCGACGCGTTTCATCGCTTCTCTCATCCAACTTGAAAAAGGTGGCTCCGCCGCGCCCCAACGGATCGGACGATCCGCCCCTTAGGTTGGGGGACTGTTGGGGAGGAGCGCGGCGGAACCGAGTGTTCGGCGCGCGACCGCTAGGATTGACGCGCCGAATCCCGTTTGCCTACGCGCCGAAGGTGAGCGCCTTCTCCGGCAGCGCCTGCTTCAGCGCCGAGGCGAGCACGGTCCAGTGCATGGTCTCGTCGGCGGCGAGGCGGCCGGCGACCTGGGCGAGGTCCTTGTTCTCGAAGGCGGGGATCACGCCGAGATAGGCATTGGCCGCGCCCTTCTCGAGCTTGGCCGCCAGCATCAGCACGTCGGCCTGCGACTTCAGCGTCGCCGCGTTGAGCTCCTTGGCGTAGTCGTCCTTCATCTTCTCGGCGACCGGCATGCCGCCCATGCTCTTGATCGCGGCGATCAGCGCGTCGCGATGCTGCTTGTGGTGGCTCTGGAACAAGACCGCGACGTCCAGCACCGGTTTCTCCAAGAGGCCGCTCTCGGCGCCGAGCTGGTAGGCGTTGATCGCCTCGTGCTCCAGGCCGAGCGCCACATTCAGCGTGTTGACGTCGCCTTCGGAGGCCATGGTCGTGGCCATGGTGTTCTTGCAACCGCCGAGGATCGCGATCGCGGCGGCGCTGAGCGTGGTGACGCCCGCGGCGCGGAACATCTGGCGACGCCCCAAATCGATACCCTGCTGCGGACGAATGATGGTGGTGTTGGCGGTTTCCAGCTTCGACATGTCTGCACTCCCGTTGTTCATGTCGGCGCGCCGATCGCGTCGCCGTGTCGAACCTACGGGGTGTCTCGCCGGGTGGATGTGTGACGGCCGTCACTAAAACCGAGCGGCCACTAATTCCCGGCCAGGTGGAAGACGCCGGTATAGAGCACCGGCCCGGTGGGGGCGCCGCTGGCCGAGCCGCCGCTGGGCTCGAGGCTGATGGCCAGCATGGTGCCGGGCTGGATCAATGCCGCCCGCATCTGGTCGATCGGCCGCTCGGTCCGCTCCTCGGCCTTCAGCACGCCGAGCGAAACCGGGCTCTTGCCGGGCGGCAGCACCCAGAGCTCGTAGTCCTTGCCGGCGCCCGCCCCTTCGGTTTGGGCGTACAGCACGACCTGGCGTCGTTCCTTGTCGATCTGGAACACGACCACGTCGGGGGTATCGCTCTGCTCGCGCAGCATTGCGTAGCCGCCGAGCTCCGGCGGTTGCGGGGTCAGGAGGAAGACCAGGGCCACGGCGACCGCGGCGCCGATGGCCGACGCGCCGAACGTCCAGGCGAGCCAGCGCAGGATGCTGAAGCGCTCGGTGTCGCGTTCCGCGCCGCCGATGCGGGCCAGGATCCGGTCGCGCAAGGCCAGCGGCGGGGCGACGGCGGCGACCGAATCGGCCAGCGGCTGCAACCGTTCCGACCAGGCGCCGACCGCGCGGCGCAGGGCCTCGTCGCGGCCGAGCTCCGCCTCGAAGGCGGCGCGCTCGTCGCCGGCCAGCGTGCCCAGCACATACTCGGCGATGCGGGCGTCGCGGTCTTCCGGACTCATGTTCATCGTGTCGGTCATGATTCGAGACAGCCTTTGAGCCGCTGCAGCCCGCGCCGGATCCAGCTCTTCACCGTGCCCAGGGGCGAGGCGATGCGGGCGGCAAGCTCCTCATGGGTGAGGCCCTCGAAATAGGCCAGCAGGATCGCGCGCTTCTGAACCTCCTCCAACTGCTCCAGGCAGGCCATCAAACGGCGCCCGGCCTCGCCCGAGATCGTGAGATCGAGCGCCGATGGACTCGGGTCCTCGACCTCCGGCATGGCGTCGCCGCTGGGCTCCAGCCGCGCGGTGCTCTCGCGCCGCAGCCGGTCGAGCGCACGGTTCCGCAAGATCACGGTCAGCCAGGCCCTGCCCGAGCCGAGCTCGCGGCGGTACTCGCCGGCATTGCGCCAGGCCGAGATCAGGGCTTCCTGCAACACGTCCTCGGCCCAATCGCGTCTTTTCAGGATACGCAGCGCCAGGCCGAATAGTTGCGGTGCCGCGGCATCGTAGAGCGCGCTGAATGCGGCTCGGTTGCCGGCTGCACTGGCTTCGATCAGGGATTCCAGTTCGGACATGTCTCTGGCATTGGACCCATTCCCCCGGGGGATCATTAGCGGCGATTGGTTCGGGTTGCAATCGGGCCTGGGTGGGGCAGGGGGCGGGTTGGTGCTATCGGTTGGGTTCCTGTCCGGCGTCGGATGGCGCTGTGCCGATGTCGCCTTTCCGCATGTCGATACAACCCGCCGCTCAACATGATAGAGACGAAACAAGACGATTCTGGGAGAGGTGCGATGAGTGAAGCGGTCAAAGTGGTGAAGCGCGGGCATGTGCTCGAAGTGACGCTGGACCGGCCGAAGGCGAATGCGATCGACGTGGCGACCAGCCGCGCGCTGGGCGAGGCCTTCGTCCGCCTGCGCGACGATCCGGAACTCCGCGTCGGCATCATGACCGCGGCCGGCGACCGCATCTTCTCGGCCGGCTGGGATCTCAAAGCCGCCGATCGCGACAACCTGGTCGGCCGCTGGTGGGAGACCGATTACGGGCCGGGCAGCTTCGCCGGGCTGACCGAGCTCTGGGATCTGAACAAGCCGGTGATCGCCGCGCTGAACGGCCTCGCCTTCGGCGGCGGCTGGGAGCTGGCGATCGCCTGCGACCTGATCATCGCCGCCGAGCATGTCGAGTTCGCGCTGCCCGAATTGCCGCTCGGCATCGTTCCGGATTCCGGCGGCGTGCAGCGGGTGCCGAAGCGGCTGCCGCACAACATCGCGATGGAGATCCTGCTGCTCGGCCGACGCATGTCGGCGCAGGAGGCGCATCACTACGGCATGGTCAACAAGGTGGTGCCGAAGGACAAGCATCTCGAAGCCGCCCGCGAATGGGCCGGCATCATCGCGACCGGCGCGCCGCTGACCATCCAGGGCCTCAAGGAATGCCTGCGCGAGATGGACGGCAAGTCGGTCAAGCAATCCTTCGATCTCATCCGCAGCGGCACGATGAAGGCCTATGAGAAGGCCGTGCAGTCGGAAGACGCGAAGGAGGGCGTGAAGGCCTTCGCCGAGAAGCGGAAGGCGAACTTCCGCGGCGTCTAGAGCCAGGATGCCTGAAGTCTCCGTCATCATCGCCGCGCTCGGCGCCCATGATACGCTGGGCGCGGCGATCGACAGCGTGCTCGCCCAGGATTTCTCCGACTTCGAGATCGTCATCGCGCCGGACGAGCCGGCGAGCTACGCGGCTTTCGCCGCGCGCGATGCCCGGGTGCGCGTGCTCGCGGGCGTGCCGGCGCCGACCGGCCCTGGCCCGGCGCGCAACCGCGCGCTCGCAGCGGCCGAGGGCGCGTGGGTCGCGCTGCTGGATGCCGATGATCTCTGGTCGCGGGGTTATCTCGCTGCGCTGATGCGTGCGGCAGCGCCGATTGGTGCTGCGTTCGGTAGAACCGCAGTTCTAAATGAAAACGATCGAGAGTTGCGGTCTATTCCACCAAAAAATTATCGCGGACCGGCAAATTTTACCGTCTTCGCGCAGGCCTTCGGCTCGTTTCACGGCATCGCGCGCCGAACGCCCGATCGGGCTTGGCGCGATCTCTTCGCCGAAGATGTCCTGTTTGACATGGAGACGCTGTCGCTGGTCGGTGGCGCAGCGCCCTATGTTCCGGAAGCCGTCTACATGCTGCGTTCGCGCGCGCAATCCGCGACCCGCAGCGCATCTTTCATTGGAAACATTGGAAAGCACTACGCGACGATCATCGATAAGATCGAAGGCGGACGAACCATGATTGGTTCCGATCATCGCGCCGATGCCGTCGCCGTCTTCGAGTCCTGGGCGGAAATGAACGAAAGATTCCTGAAAGCCAGCGCGGCCGATTCCAATTTGAGATATCAAAACTTTATTGTGAGCCTCAAGCGGTGAGACAGATTCGGGGTTTTGCAATTTCTTGGCGAAACAGCCGAGATTTTTTTTGCAACCCCGTCTTGGTCTTGTCATAGTGTAACCGCCGGTTGCCGTGGGATTGAACGTATAACCCCACGGCGTCGACAAACCCGACGCACCGCGTTCGGCACTTGATCGATCTAGAGGGATCAAGACACGAGGGATCGACTCGATCGGATGAAAGATCGACCTCCGCGATCAAGCCGAATTTCCGGTTTTGTTCACAGTTCTCGTCACCGTGTGTCGGGAGAGACAGTATGAGGGAGTGTAGATCATGGTGCGCAAGCGCAAGTCCTAAG
>JAYSFH010000109.1:0-5773 GCA_041913405.1 Dongia sp.
GGCGCGACCGGCCGGGTCTATCTCTCCGGCGAGGAATCGGATGTACGCATGGGCGCGCAGGCGGCGGAACGCGCCATCCGCGCCTTGGAAGGTTAGTGAAAGAATGCTCGACGGCAATGAACTCCGTGCCCTGATCCGCGACGTCATCGCGACCGAGATCGCCGCGGTGAAGCGCGCGGCCGCGCCGGCAGCGAAGCCTAGGCCCGCGGAGCATCGGGTGCGGATCGCGAATGACGCCGATCTCGCGGCCTTCGCGCGGCAGGTGCTCAACCTCGCCAACGATCCTGCGACCCGCAGCGCCATCGCCGACGGCAGCTTTCGCTTCAGGCTGGAGGGCGGCGCTGCGACGGCGCCGGCAGCTTCCGCGCCGGCCAGCGCGTCCGCCCGTATCGACAAGGGCGTGGTGACCGAAACCATGTTGCTGAAACTCCCCAAGGGCACCAAACGGTTGCAGGTCGGCGCCAGCGTCAGCGTCACGCCGCTCGCCCGCGACAAGGCGAGCAGCCTCGGCATAACCATCGAGAGGATGAAGCCATGATCCGTGGAAACGTCGTCGGCCGCTACTGGGCGACCAAGCGCATCGAGCACATTCCCTCGGGCGCCTTCCTCGAAGTGGAAACCTCGGGCGGCGGCCGCATCATGGCCTTCGATGTCTTGGGCTGCGGCGAGGGCGAGGAGGTCATGGTGGTGACCGGCTCGACCGCCGCGTCCTGGCTCGGCGGCGGCAAGATTCCGATCGACGCGCTCATCATCGGATCCCTGGATCAGCCGGCCGACACGAAGTCGGCTCGCAAGTAATCAAATCTAGCAACGGAGAGAACCATGTCCAACGCAATCGGAATGATCGAGACCAAGGGCTTCGTCGCGGCTTTGGCTGCAGCCGACGCCATGGTGAAGGCGGCGAACGTGACCATCGTCGGCCGCGAGGAAGTGGGCGACGGCCTGGTCGCCGTCATCATCAACGGCGACGTCGGTGCGGTGAAGGCCGCGACCGAAGCCGGCGCCGAGGCCGCCAACACCGTCGGCACCTTGGTCTCGGTGCACGTCATCCCGCGGCCGCATGCGGATCTGGCGAAGCACTTCACCACCTCGGGCAAATAGCGGTCACTCCTTAGACCGTCATCCCCGCGCTAGGCGCAGGGATCCGCGCCTTGGATGCCGCAGGGTGGAAAGGCGTGGATGCCCGGACCAAGTCCGGGCATGACGGAGTTGGTTGTTGCCAGAGAGACCGAATGACCGAGCTTCGCGTCTACCTCCTGATAGAAAGCCTCGCGCGGCAGTTCGCGGCGTATATGTCGACGCCGACACGGGCGCGGGGCTATCCGCCGCTGGAGGGCGAGCACAGCCTGATCATCGAGGTGGCGCCGGCCTTGGCGATCCACCGGATCTGCGATCTCGCCTTGAAGAGCGCGCCCGACATGGAGCCGGGCCTGCTCTATGTCGAGCGGCAGTACGGCCTGCTGGAGTTGCATTCCGCCGACCTCGATGCCTTGAAGAAAGTGGGGCAGGTGGTGCTGGACGGCATCGGCCGCAAGGCGACCGACCAGCTGAAGCCCCGCACCCATTTCGCCGACATCATCGAGAATGTCGCCGACCAGCATGCGATCATTCTCAACCGCACCCGGGAAGCCTCGATGCTGCTGCCCGGCAGGTCGCTGCTGCTCTATGAGCTGGAGCCGGCGTTGTTCGCCACCGTCGCCGCCAACGAGGCGGAAAAGGCGGCGCCCGGCATCACCCTGGTCGACGTGCAGATGATCGGCGCCACCGGGCGGCTGTTCCTGTCGGGCTCGATGGAAGACTGCACCAAGGCCCGCGATCGCATCGACGCGGTGCTCGGCAAGGTCGAAGGCCGCGCGGGCTCGCGTTAGCCTCAATGTTAGATAATGCTCTACTTGACGTTGCCAGCCTTTTTCCAGAGTGGATCCTCACTAAGATAGGTGTCTCGCAGAAGATCAGCCACTCTTCGGCGAGCCTCCCGATTGATCTTGACGGTGCTCTTGCCTGCGCGCCGCTTGGTCGTCGGTTGGAGTAGAATCTCTTCTTCATTGACCAGGATTTCTAGAATTCTGCTGACAACGTGGTCCGGTGCAATCTTAGCGCCGCGCCTCCGAATTGCGGCTGCAACAACAGATTTTCCGCGTTGAGCCCAAACAAGCGTAAGTACCTCTGTTAGTACGCGTTGTCCGATCGCAAGGCGTTCGAGCGGGACAGATACAATCTGCCTATGATCGATGCGGCAATTCTTCAAGTAGTTTCGCGCGCGTCGGCTCTCGCCGAAAAACACACCGATGTCACAATCGTCAATCAGGAAATTTGGACCTGTGTTGCGAGGTGCGACCAGCCGATGGACAAGACACCCATTGAGAATCAAGTTGCTTGGAATCGTCCCGAGCAAATTGAGCTCATGTAGGTAGCTCGTCTGAAGCTGAAGCCCGCCGAAATCCATCGCTCCAACGGTCGTCGTGGCGAGAGAAGCGACAATGTCGCCGCCGAGAACGGCATTGCCATTCGAAGAACAGTGTTTCGCGAATTGCAGGAACTGCTGAGAGCTGGATTTGGCCCTTTCGCCGAGAATAAGCTGCCCGAGCCCTTTTAAGGGATTGATCCAGTTTTCCTGCTGGGCCATTCTATCTTCCACTTCAACGATATGGCCAACGTCAAGCGCTCGAAATCCGTCCAGCAGATATGGATCGACAAACTGACGATCGTCAGTTTCCATCGACACGCGCCCCAAGCCTGACAACCTCTGCAGAACCACGCGGGATTCGTCGATTGCAGTCGTGCCGAGAACCAGTTCGAATGCTCGTCTTATTTCTGTCTGTGTGAGTGGCCCAACATCGCTCTGCTTCGTGCGAGTAAGTCGTGCCAGTGCCTGCATGATTCTCCGGACAGAGAATGGATCAAGCACGGATTCTTGTGCCCCGGCTTCTCGCTTGCAAAAGCCTTCGACAAACAAATGCCAGAAGCGAACTGCACCTGTGGCCGCAGCCAGGACATCATTCAATGTACTTTGATCGAAGGAGGCCAAGATCTGGACCATAAGCGGCCGTCTTGGGAGCCACTCGGGGGGTTGTTGCTGTATGCCGCGAGTGCTGAGGTACGCCTTCATCTCCGGGACACTGAACTCGCTCTTGCACCGAATAACTTTGGCGCTCCCACCGAACCCGATAGCCCGGAGCATCTCCTCTGTGCCGTCGAAATAGTGCTCACGGCCGACGATCAGGACTCCGCCCTTCGATTGCTGAACCAGGTCGCGAACTCCCCTCAATGCACGATGACGGACTTCCTTGAGGCGTGCGAGTTCATTGCTCCAGGTTTGGACGCCAAGCTCATCGTATCCGTCCAGCAACAGTATGATACTTCCAGTGCCAATGACTTTGATGACGCTGTCGGCCATTTGACTGAGGCCGAGCCGTCTGAAATGCCGGCTCAGGATCTCGTCGGCGGTTTCGAGTCCCCAGCATTCTCTGAGGTTGATCGCGATCGGATAGAAGAACGAAGAGTCTGCGGCTGAAGACAATTGGTGAAATGTCTCCTGGAGGCAGCGGCTCTTCCCGGTGCCGTACTCGCCAACAAGTACGATCTTGGCTTTGTGTATGAGTTCCGATCGCAATCGTTCGACCGAGTACTCCGCGTTTCCAGTCGTGGATGTGTAGGTGACCGGGACGTAGAGTGAGGTATCAGCCACACCCGACTCTGGCGTGACGGCACTTCCAAAAGGATGGGTGCTCCTTTGGGTTTGATACGATTCAAAATCGAATAGTTTCGATCGTAATTGTGAAAGCGACAGAACATCGATGTTAACGGATTTGGCGGTCCCAATCATCGAGGGCGTGGGTTCTGATTGGAGAACCAGATATACTTCGCAGGCGATGCTCCTGTTGCTGAACAATTGGAGGCGGGTGATCGCCAATCGATTTAGGTCGCCTCGGATTTTTTCAAGATCTGTCGATATCGTTGCTTCCAGCAATATCCAACGCTGCGAAGAGATAATGACCGCGTCGTAATTGATGTGATTGATGGTTTCTTGTTTAGCGGGGCGATTCCAAATTAAGGCGGCGGTCGCTCTCACTCTGTTCTCAAATTCAACCGCGCTCACTTCCTTCGCCGCCTTGCTTGCTTCGCGCATGCCGGGTGAGAGGGCGGCGCTCTCACGCTTTGCAGGGTGAGGTGAAGCGTTGCGCGCTTTCGGCGGGGGATGTTCTATCCCCGTATGCTTGTGCTTTTCCGGCATGGAGGAGTCCCGAGCCATAGCACAACTAAAATACAATAGTATGAATAGATATGCAACGTGAAGTATATGAGTCCCGTTGCCGAAAGCTCGCGATGGACTCTTATCTGGAATGATGATTTTGCGATGAGTCTTAGAAGTCTCGCTGGAGTGCCGTTTGACTTGAGGGCTCGCGTTAAAACCCATCCACCGGCAGCTTCAGATACCGCAGGCCGTTGCTCTCCGGCTCCGGCAGGGTGCCGGCGCGCATGTTGATCTGCACCGAGGGCAGGATCAGCTTCGGCATGCTCAGGGTCTTGTCGCGCCCAGTGCGCATGGCGACGAACTCGGCTTCCGAGATGCCGTCGTGGATATGCACGTTCCTGGCGCGCTGCTCGGCGATGGTGGTCTCCCAGCGATACTCGTCCCGCCCCGGCGCCTTGTAGTCGTGGCAGAGGAAAACGCGGGTCTCCGGCGGCAGGGCGAACAGCTTGCGGATCGAACGATAGAGCACCGCCGCATCGCCGCCGGGGAAGTCGCAGCGTGCCGTCCCATAGTCCGGCATGAAGAGCGTGTCGCCGACGAAGGCGGCATCGCCGATCACATAGGTGATGCAGGCGGGTGTATGGCCCGGCGTGTGGATCACCCGGGCCTCGAGATTGCCGATCTTGAAGCGGTCGCCATCCTTGAACAGCCGGTCGAACTGGCGTCCGTCGGTCTTGAACTCGGCGCCGGTGTTGAAGATCCGGGCGAACGCATCCTGCACCACCCGCACATGCTCGCCGATGCCTGAGCGGCCGCCGAGCTGGTGCTTCAGGTAGTCGCCGGCGCTGACATGGTCGGCATGGACATGGGTCTCCAGCACCCAGTCCACCGTGAGGCTCCGGGACCGGACATCGGCGATGATCTTGTCGGCGGAGGCATGGCGGGTGCGGCCGGAGGCATGGTCGAAATCGAGCACGCTGTCGATCACCGCGGCGCGGCGGGTCCCCGGGTCGGCGACCACGTAGCTGACGGTGAACGTGTCCTCGTCGAAGAAGGCAACGACCTCCGGCTGCATGATCGCTCCCGCGCTTGATCCTGGTTTCCGGCCTGACTATAGCGAAGCCGGTGATTTTCCGAAAATGCCATGCATTTCAATTTACTATAAGTGGAACAGAATCCGCGCTGGGCCGTTCGATCCCCAGTGGGCTGCGCTGCGGCCCTCTTTGGCACACCGGGTCAGGCTGCTATGCTCGATTTCAAGAAGATCGTCCCCGAGGAGACGCAGTTGAGCGAGCCCCAGATCATGGAGGGCTTCCCCCCGCCCAACGAGGGGCAGGTCACCATCAACAACTGGCGCCTGCCGCCGTTCAACCGCTGGGGCTTCCACCATGTGCGGGAGCTGATCCCGACCTCGACCATCCACCGCACCGAAAAGCCGGTCGAGCGGATCATGCTGGTCTCCTCGTTGCTCGATCGCCTCGCCTTCCAGGGCCCGGACGGCCGCGAATGGACCGTCGGCAGCCTGCTGCCCCTGACCTGGACCGACGGATTCCTGGTGATGCAGCGCGGCCGGGCGCT
>JAYSFH010000109.1:5783-9618 GCA_041913405.1 Dongia sp.
GCATGCGGCCGGAGATCCAGCACATCGTCTTCTCGGTCTCGAAATCGATCTCGGCGATTCTGGCCGGGGTGGTGATCGGCGACGGGCGTCTCGATCCCGACGCGCTGGTGACGCGCTACATCCCGGAGGTCGAAGGTTCCGCTTACGGGGGCGACTGCACGGTCCGGCATGTGCTCGACATGACCGTCAGCATCAATTTCATCGAGGATTATCTCGACGCCCAGGGCGACTTCATGCGCTACCGGGTGGCCACCGGCTGGAATCCGATCCCGCAGGGCACCAAGGCGGACGACCTCAGGAGCTTCCTGCGCACGCTGCGGCGCGGGCCGGGACCGCATGGCCAGGTCTTCCACTATGTCTCGCCGAACTCTGACCTGCTCGGCTGGATCCTGGAGCGGGCGACCGGACGGCCCTATGCGGCGCTGCTCTCGGATGCGATCTGGAAGAAGCTCAACACCGAGTTCAGTGCCTATATCACCGTCGATCGCATCGGTGCGCCGCGGACGGCCGGCGGCATCTGCGCGACCTTGCGCGATCTCGGCCGGTTCGGCGACATGGTGCGGAACCGCGGCCGCGCCGGCGACCGGCAGGTCGTGCCGGAATGGTGGATCGACGACATCCGCACCAAGGGCGATCCGGTCGCCTGGGCCGGTAGCAGCATGGCGAAGCTGCTGCCCCGGGGTCGTTACCGCGGCAAGTGGTACGCGACCGGCAACGAGCGCGGCGCCTTCTGTGCGATCGGCATCCACGGCCAGTGGATCTACATCGATCCCGCTTCCGAAGTGGTGATCGTCAAGCTCTCGTCGCAGCCGCTGCCGCTCGACGACACGATGGATGGATTGCTGCTGACCGCGTTCGACGCGATCTCGCGCAGTTTGGGGGGCTGAAGAATGCTACGCCGCATCCGCCTTGCTGTGTCGGGGAAACGCCTTGCCCTCAGTATCGAAGAGATGCAGGTGCGCGACGTCGGTCGAGACCGGGATCCGGCTGCCGATCTCGGCCCGGCTGTCGCCCGGCGAGCGCGCGGTGAGCATGGTGCCGTCATCGCGTCTTACATGGACGTAGCTCGCCTCGCCCAGGTGCTCCACGGCGTCGACCGTGCCGGTGAGGACCATGGCGTGACGCGCGCCTTCCCCCAGATGTTCGGGGCGGATCCCCAGCGTTACTGAGTCTCCGGGCTTCGCACCGCCGCCGGCAAAGGGAATCGGCATCGGCTTGGCCTCGCCGAAATCGACGCCCAGGCCCGTCCCATCGATCGAATTCACCGTCCCCTTGACGAAGTTCATCTTCGGCGAGCCGATGAAGCCGGCGACGAACTGGTTCTGCGGGTGGTGGTAGAGCTCCAGCGGCGGCCCGACCTGCTCGACCCGGCCCTGGTTCATCACCACGATCTTGCTGGCGAGAGTCATCGCCTCGACTTGGTCATGGGTTACGTAGATGGTGGTGGCGTTGAGCTGGCGGTGCAGCTTGGCGATCTCGATCCGGGTGTTGATGCGGAGCGCCGCGTCGAGGTTGGACAAAGGCTCGTCGAACAGGAAGACCGCGGGCTCGCGCACGATGGCGCGGCCGATCGCGACCCGCTGGCGCTGGCCGCCGGACAGGTCGCGCGGCTTTCTTTCGAGATAGGGCGTCAGCTGCAGTATCTCCGCCGCCCGGCGCACGCGCTGGTCGGCTTCCGCCTTGTCGGTCTTGGCGAACCTCAAACCGAAAGCCATGTTCTTGTAGACCGTCATATGCGGATAGAGCGCATAGGACTGGAACACCATGGCAATGCCGCGCTCGGCCGGCGGCACCGCGTTCACCAGCTTGCCGCCGATATGGAGCGTGCCCGCAGTGATTTCCTCGAGCCCGGCGATGATGCGCAATGCGGTGCTCTTGCCGCAACCGGACGGACCGACGAAGACCACGAACTCGCCGTCCTTCACGTCCAGGCTGATGCCATGCAGCACCTCGACCTTGCCGTAGGACTTCTTGATGTCGCGCAGGGAAACGTCAGCCATGGATTGGTTCCGTCGTCATTTGACCGCTCCCATGGTCAGGCCGCGGACCAGGTGCCGCGAGAAGGCGATGTAAAGGATGAGGATCGGCGCAATCGCCAGGCTCAAGGCCGCGAGCACCGCGTTCCAGTTGGTGACGTATTGCCCGATGAACTGCTGGGCGCCGAGCGTGATGGTCTGCTTGCCGCTGCCGGAAGCCAGGATGAGGGGGAACCACAGGTCGTTCCAGATCGGCACCATGGTGAAGACCGCGACGGTCGCCACCGCCGGGCGGATCAACGGCAGGATCACGTCGGTGAAGATGCGGTATTCGCTGACCCCGTCGCAGCGCGCCGCCTCCCGGAGATCGCGCGGGATCTGCGCCATGAACTCGCCGAGGATCAGGATCGCCAGCGGCAGGCCCATCGCGGTGTAGACCAGGATGAGGGCGGTCAGCGAGTTGATCAGGCCCATGCCGACGATCATCTTCAGGATCGAGACCGTGCCGAGCCGGATCGGCACCATGATGCCGATCGCCATGTAGAGCGCGACGATGGTGTTGCCCTTGAATCGGTATTCGCCCAGTGCCCAGGCCGCCATGGCGCCGGTGATCAGCACCAGCGCCAGCGAGACCACGGTGACGATCAGGCTGTTGCCGAAATACAGGCCGAAGGCGGCCTTGTCCAGCACCTGGCTGTAGCCGACCAGGTCGAAGGTCTCAGGTGTCGGCAGCGCCAGCGGGTTGCCGAAGATGGCGCTGCGCGACTTCATGGAATTGATCAGGACCAGCCCGATCGGAAAGGTCGCGATCAAGGTGTAGAAGATCAGCGCCGCGTGGACGGCGATGCGGCTGGCGTTGATGCGTCGGGTGACCATGGCCATGGCAGGCGCCTCAGGCCAGGTGGTGCTGCAGCTTGCGCTGCACGGCGAAGAGATAGAACAGCACGCCGACCAGGATGATGATCAGCATCATGGTGGCGACGGCGGCGCCCATGGTCGGGTTGCCGGCCTGGAGCTGATAGCCGAAGAAGGTGCGGTAGAAGAAGGTGCCGAGAATGTCGGTCGCATAGTTCGGCCCGGCCTGGGCACCCTTCATCGCGTAAATGAGGTCGAAGGCGTTGAAGTTGCCGACGAAGGTCAGGATCGAGACCACGCCCAGGGTCGGATAGACCAGCGGCAGGCGGATCGCCCAGAACACGTAGAAGGGCGGCGCGCCATCGACCGTCGCGGCGTCGATGAGGTCGTCCGGGATGTTGATCAGCGCCGCATAGATCAGGATCATCGGGATGCCGACGAACTGCCAGACCGAGATCAGCGAGACGGTGATGAGCGCGGTGCTCTCCTGCCCGAGCCAGGGCTGGAACAGCGCGCCGAGGCCGACCGTGTCGAGGAAGCCTTCGGTGATGCCCCAGAGCGGCGAGAGGATGAGCTGCCAGATGAAGCCGATGATCACGACCGAGAGCATGGTCGGCATGAACAGCAGGGTGCGATAGACGCCAGCGCCGCGCAGCCGCGGCAGGCTCAGGAGGGCGGCGAGCGCCAGGCCGATCGAGGTCTGCACGACCATGTGGATCGCGAAGAAGATCAGGTTGTTGCCGAAGGCGTTCCAGAACGGCCGCGACCAGACCGGATCGGTCAGCAGGGTGACGAAGTTGCCGAAGCCGATGAAATGCTGCCGGCCGGTCTCGTCGGCGGCGTAGAGGCTCAGGCGGATCGTGTCGATCAGCGGGTAGATCGAGAACACGGTGTAGACCAGGAAGGCCGGGGCCAGGAACACGACGATATGCGCCGGCCATCTCCGTCTTCCGACGGAAGTATCCGCCGCCATGGCGATCGACGTCATGTCCGGGTCTTTCCTC
>JAYSFH010000110.1:0-9615 GCA_041913405.1 Dongia sp.
GTTCTTCGCCTGGCCGGTCGCCGCCAGCAGCAGCGTGTCGCTGGTCGAGGTGTCGCCATCGACGGTGATGCAGTTGAAGGACTTGTCGGCGCCCTTGGCCAGCAGGTTCTGGAGGATATCGGCCGGCAGCTTCGCATCGGTCGCGACGAAGGCCAGCATGGTCGCCATGTCCGGGGCGATCATGCCGGAGCCCTTGCAGATGCCGTTGAGCGTGACCGTGACGCCGCCGATCCTGGCCTCGCGGGAGGCAAGCTTCGGAAAGGTATCTGTCGTCATGATCGCGGCGGCCGCGTCGGACCAGGCGTCGGCTTTGAGCGACGCCTTGAGCGCGCCCAGGTTGGCGGTGATCTTCTCCGCCGGCAGCGGCTCGCCGATCACGCCGGTCGAGGCGACGAAGATCTCGCCGCGCTTGCAGCCCATGGTCTTGGCCGCGCCATCGACGGTGGCTTCGGCAGCCAGCTTGCCGAGCTTTCCGGTGAAGGCATTGGCGTTGCCGGCGTTGACCACGATCGCCCGCGCCTTGCCGCCTTTGAGATGCTTGCGGCAGAGATCGACCGCGGCCGACGGTGCCAGGGACTTCGTCAGCACCCCGGCGATGGTCGAGCCGGGCGCGAGCTCCATGAGCATCACGTCCGGCCGCCCCTTGTAGCGAATGTTGCATTCGCGGATCGCGAGGCGCACGCCGGCCAGCGCCGGCAGCTTCGGCGCATGGGTCGGCGCCAACGGCGAAGCCTTGTGGCTCATCTCAATTCCCCCGAATGAGCATGTTCCCGGACGACGAACCCGGACGACGATCCTGGACCGGCGGTTACTGCGGCTGGCCGGTCGGCGCCAGCGGCAGCTTGTACTCGTCCTTGGTGTATTCGATCTTGGCGCCGCCGATCAGGTTTTGCACTTCCGAATGCACCGCCTCCTGGCTCAGGGCCTGGCGGATGTCGTCCTTGCGCGCCTCGAGCGGCGCGGGGGTCTGCATCCTTGAATCGGTGATCTTGATGATGTGCCAGCCGAACTGGCTCTTCACAGGAACCTTGCTGACGTCGCCGCGCTGCATGGCGAAGGCCGCGTCGGAGAACTCCTTCACCATGGTTTCCTTGGTGAACCAGCTGAGATCGCCGCCGTTCTGGCCGCTGCCGGTGTCGATCGACTTCTCCTTGGCGAGAGCCGCGAAGTCGGCGCCGCCCTCGAGCTGTTTGATGATCTCCTTGGCCTCGTCCTCGGTCTTCACCAGGATGTGGCTGGCGCGGATCTCGATCTGCGGCGGGTTGGTCTTGAGGTCGGCGTCGTAGATCGCCTTGATCGCGTCGTCGGTGACCTTCTCGGTGACGATCTTCTGGATGTAGATCCGGCTGATTGCGTCTTCCTCGGCCTGCTTGACGATGCGCTTCACCTCGGGGTCGTCGGCCAGGCCCTGCTCGCGGCCCTTGGCCTCGACCAGCCGGATGCCGATCAGGCGGTTGAGGAGCTGCGGAAACAGCTTGTCGATCTGCGCCTGGTACTGCGGCGGCAGGTCGGACGCGGAATTCAGCACGTCCTGACGGGTGATCGGCGTGCCGTTGATGGTCGCGACCACTTCGGCGGGATCGGCCGGGGCGGGGGCGGGCGCGCCGTTGGCGGTCGGCGTCGGGGTGCCGGCCGGCGCGGCCTCGGCCGGGGCCGCGGGCGTTTCCGCCGCCGGGGCTGCGGTCGCCGGCGCCTGGGCGTCCGGCGCGGGGGTCGTGGTTTGCGGATTGGTGGTGTGGGGGGTGGCGTCCTGGGCACCCGCGGGGCCGGCGCTCAGAACCAATCCAGCAGTCGAGAAGGCGACGGCGCCGGCAAGCAGAGCGGCGCGAAACGACACATGGGGCATTAGCCGGGATCTTTCCTGGTTCCGGGGTTCGCGGGTCCGGCCTCTGGTTCCAACTCCCAGATCGAGGCCGGAAGGCGGCGTTTTGCGCCGCAAACGGGCGGCATCATGCCGAACCGCCCCACCCGATACAAGCGGAAACCCCGTCAAAGTATCCAAGGAAATCAACGCAAATCGATGAGATTCCCGTGACTTCGGATCACGTTGACAGGCCCCTGCGGGGGACCTATCTGTTGCCCACCTATAAAGCCGGAAATCAAAGGTTTTTTGAACATGTTCGCGGCGCTTGCCAAGCGGGTCTTCGGATCCGCCAACGACCGTTTCATCAAGTCTCTCAACTCGACGGTCGCGGCGATCAACGCGCTGGAGCCGGAAGTCCAGAAACTGGACGACGAGGCGCTGAAGGCCCGCACTGCCTGGCTGCGCGAGCGCCTGGCGAAGGGCGAGACCCTCGACGACGTCCTGCCCGACGCCTTCGCGACGGTGCGTGAGGCGGCAATCCGCACGCTCGGCCAGCGGCACTTCGACGTGCAGATGAAGGGCGGCGTCGTGCTCCACCAGGGCAAGATCGCCGAGATGAAGACCGGCGAAGGCAAGACCCTGGTCGCGACCCTCCCGGTCTACCTGAACGCGATCGAAGGCAAGGGCGTCCACGTCGTCACCGTCAACGACTATCTCGCCAAGCGCGACGCCGAGTGGATGGGCCAGGTCTATCGCTTCCTCGGCCTCACCGTCGGCGTGATCGTGCATGGGTTGAACGACGCACAGCGCCGCGAGGCCTATGCCTGCGACATCACCTACGGCACCAACAACGAGTTCGGCTTCGACTACCTCCGCGACAACATGAAGTTCCGCCTGGAGGACATGACCCAGCGGCCGTTCAACTACGGCATCGTGGACGAGGTCGATTCCATCCTGATCGACGAGGCGCGCACCCCGCTCATCATCTCCGGCCCGACCGAGGACAACTCGGAGCTCTACAACAAGGTCGACAAGCTGATGGCGCATCTGAAGCCCAGCGACTTCGAGAAGGACGAAAAATCCCGCCACGTCGCCTTCACCGAGGAAGGCACCGAGCATATCGAGCAGCTGCTGAAGGGCGTCGGCCTGCTGAAGCAGGGCGCGCTCTACGACATCTCGAACATCGCGCTGGTGCACCACGCCAACCAGGCGCTCCGCGCGCACACGCTGTTCAGCCGTGACGTCGACTACGTGGTGAAGGACAACAAGGTCGTCATCATCGACGAGTTCACCGGCCGCATGATGGAAGGCCGCCGCTATTCCGAGGGCCTGCATCAGGCCCTGGAAGCCAAGGAAGGCGTAGAGATCCAGAACGAGAACCAGACTCTCGCCTCGATCACCTATCAGAACTATTTCCGCATCTTCCCGAAGCTCTCCGGCATGACCGGCACGGCGATGACAGAGGCGCCGGAATTCTCCGAGATCTACGGCCTCGACGTGATCGAGATCCCGACCAACAAGGCGGTCAGCCGCGAGGACGAGGAAGACGAGGTCTATCGCTCGGCGCGCGAGAAGTACGACGCGATCATCGAGGAGATCAAGAAGGCGCGCGAGCGCGGCCAGCCGGTCCTGGTCGGCACGGTCTCGATCGAGAAGTCGGAAGTCCTGTCGTCGCTGCTGAAGCAGAAGGGCATCCCGCACTCGGTGCTGAACGCCCGCTATCATGAACAAGAGGCGCATATCATCGCCGAGGCCGGCGTGCCGGGCGCGGTCACCGTCGCCACCAACATGGCCGGCCGCGGCACCGACATCCAGCTGGGCGGCAACCTGCAGATGCGGGTCGAGCGCGAGACCGCGGGCATGACCGACGTCGCCGCGATCCAGGCGAAGATCGCCGAGATCAAGGCCGACATCGCCGCCAAGCGCGAGCAGGTCCTGAACGCGGGCGAGGTGCTGGTCATCGACGAGGCGAAGAAGAAAACCGCGACCTTCCCGGGCGGCCTGTTCATCATCGGCACCGAGCGGCATGAGAGCCGGCGCATCGACAACCAGCTCCGCGGCCGGTCCGGCCGTCAGGGCGATCCCGGCCGTTCCAAGTTCTATCTCTCGCTCGAAGACGACCTGATGCGGATTTTCGCCCCGGCGCGCATGGACAGCATGCTGCAGCGCCTTGGGCTGAAGGAAGGCGAGGCGATCGTCCATCCCTGGGTTTCTAAGGCGCTGGAGAAGGCGCAGCAGAAGGTCGAGGCGCGCAACTTCGACATCCGCAAGAACCTGCTGAAGTTCGACAACGTGATGAACGATCAGCGCAAGGTGATCTACGAGCAGCGCCGCGAGCTGATGGCCGCCGACGATCTCAAGGAAGAGATCGCGACAATGCGCAAGGAGACGGTGGATCAGCTGATCTCCGCGCATATTCCGGAGAAGGCATTCGCCGAGCAATGGGACGCCGCTGGCCTGCACGAGGAAGTGCTGCGCATCTTCGGCATCGATCTTCCGGTCGTCGACTGGGCCAAGGAAGAGGGCATCGCCGACGAGGCGATCCGCGAGCGCGTCCAGGACGCGGTCGACCGCAAGGCGGCGGAGAAGGCCGCCAATATCGGCCCCGAGGTGATGCGCTCGATCGAGAAGTCGCTGCTGCTGCAACTGCTGGACCAGAACTGGAAGGAACATCTCCTTTCGCTCGACCACCTGCGGCATGGCATCGGCCTGCGCGCCTACGGCCAGCGCGACCCCTTGAACGAGTACAAGCGCGAAGCCTTCGAGATGTTCGAGGCGATGCTCGATCGCCTGCGCGAGCAGATCACCACCTTGCTCGCCCATGTCGAGATCCGGGCGCAGGAACCGGCTCCCGCGCCGTCCGTCACCGCAGCGCCCGTGGCCGCGCCGCAGGGCGGCGGCGCGCGGCAGGTGATCGCGCAGGGCACGGGCGCCACCAACGGCGCCTCCCGCACCAAGGCAGATCTCCCGGCGGGCGTCGATCCCAACAACCCGGCGACTTGGCCGCAGCTCGGCCGCAACGCCGAATGCCCCTGCGGCTCGGGCAAGAAGTACAAGCACTGCCACGGCCGCCTGACGGCGTAACGACCCGAAGCTGCGGCGGAAAGCAACCTCGCTCATTACGGCGCGCCACCGGCGGTGAGCGCGCCGTAATCCGTTTGGATTATTGCCCCGTGCGCCGCGTTCCCTTCACCTCGTCGGGCTGAACCCGCGACGAGGAGGCGAGGTCATGTCCAAGGCGGCTTGGTGCAGGGTCGGTTCGCGTCGGGCGCGCGCCATGCTCGGCTTCTTGGCGGGATCATGGCTCGCGACGGCCGTGGCCTTGGCCGACAATCTCACTGAAGAGAACATGACCCAGCGCGATTTCGATGCGCTGACCGAAATGGCGGCGAGCGGTCCCACCGATACGCTGGAGGAAGCGCCGACCCCGGTTCACGACATCAATGAGGCCACCGAGAAATTCATCAAGGAGCCGAAGCCGGGCGCAGCGCCGATCGGCAAGAAGATGATCAAGGGCAAGGAGTGGAAGGCCGAGACCGCGGAGCAGCGCAATGCTCATATCCGCAACATCCGGGAGAACGCGCCGCCCGGGAGCTGGGTGGTGATTTCCGTGCCCGATGGCGACGTATGGGTGTTCTTCGACGCCGAGCGGAACTATGTGTTTCTCAACATGTATGTGGTTCGTCAGTGGGGCGACTGGGAGAAGGCCGAATTGCCGGTCGCCGTGCCGCGCGGGCGGAAAGTGTCGCAGAGTGACCGCCGTGGCGGCAGCGGCGAGCGCTTGGCCGTCGCCTCGAAAGAGCCTTAACGCGGCTGCGTTTCAACATAGTCCGTTTGCATTATTGCCTGACGCCCCGGCCTGCCCCTGACTGAGGGTGGGGACGCGAGAGTGTGGAGGCCGAGATGCGCTATGTTGCAGGTGGCGTTCGCCGGACCGGAGCGCCGGTGCCGGTTCTGCTGTTTTGTGCTTTGGTCCTTACCGTCGGCCGGCCGGCTCTGGCCGACTCCACCGACCCGATCCCGGACATCGAGCTTACCGCCGACGAGTTCGACGACACGATCGCCTTCACCCCCGACGACGATACCGAGGCGGCGATTCCGCCGCTCGAGGTGCACGAGGTCGACGTCGGCAAGGCGACGGCGGCCGGCGCTCAGAAGGTCGTGGACGGTAGGGTATGGCTCGACGCGGACGATTACGACCGCAACGACATCCTCAACGAGGTCGAAGCGGACATGCCCAAGGACACGATCCTGGTCATCGACGTTTCGACCGGCGACATCTGGCAAGTCCCCCTCGCTTTCGGTGCGCTGCTGCCCGACGGCATCCGCCCTTGGACCGACGAGGAATATGATTGGCTGGATGAGGACTGGCATCCGCCGCGCATCAGCTGGGGCCCGCTCACGGTCAAGGGATTCCTGCGGGTCGGCGCCGTCGACAAGCGCGAAGACGCCAGCGATGAGATCGAACCTGTCCGCTATCTCAAGACCTTCGGCCCGATCGGCCAACAGGAAATCCGGAGCCTGCAGGGCCGTCAAGTGGCGCTGGCGGCGACCTGGCTGCGGGAAACGCCGCTGCAGCGCTACCTCAGGATGGTGATGCTCTATAACTACTTCTCGCGGCTGCCGCAGTTCCAGGGCGCGGACAACCGGTTGATCTTCGCCCTCATGGTGCCGGACGGCGCGCTCTATGTGCTGCCCTATCTCCAGTATCGCGACATGCTCGCCCGCAGCGGCATCCAGGCCTGGTCGCTCTATGACATGGCGATGCTGCCGGTCGTGCTGACGCTGGTCGATCGGCAGATCCGGGGCGAGCGGCTGGTGATCGGCCCGTTGCGGGACTAGGCGGTCTTCAGCGTGGCCAGCAGCGCCGCGAGCGTCGCGTGCAAGGCGTCGTCGCGGATGCGCGGCAGCAGCGCCGCCAGGATCGCCTCCGGCGCAGCGCCGGCAGCCGATGGCGGCGGATCTTTCGCGCCGGCCTGCCAGAGCGCGTAATCGATGAGCGCCTGGCGTTCCGGCGGCAGGGCGCTCCGCAGGCCGCCGAGTGCGGCCGCGATCTCCGCCTGCGTCGCGAAGCCGGCATAGGCTGCATCGGCCTCATCGAGATAGCAGACCTTCGAGGCACGCTCGGCATTCTCCCGCGCGAGCATGCCGGTCTCGGTGACGATCGCCGCCATCGCGATGTCGTGCGGCTGCGGGTGGATGCTTGCGAGGCGAAACATGCTGAAGCCGATGCCGATTGCCGCGGCGGCGTCGCCGAACTTGGCCAGTGTCCGGTCGAAGAAGCCGCCGCCATAGCCCAGGCGATAGCCGGCGCCGTCGTAGCCGACGATCGGCGCGATCAGGGTCCGGGGCTGGATTTCGGTCGGATCGGCAGGCACCGGAATGTCCCAGAAGCCGCGCTCCATCTTCGCCCCCTTGGTCCAGGGGCGGAAGGTGAGCGGCTCGCCGAGCTTGATGCAGACCGGCAGGCAGATCGCGATCCCGGCTTCATCGAGCGCGCGCATCAGCGGCTTGAGGTCAGGCTCGGCTTTGATCGGCCAGTAGAAGGAGATCGGCGCGGGCCGGTCCTTCAGCACCGGCTTCAATTGCTCGATCAGCCGGCGCGAGAGATCCTCGCGCACCGCCATCGTCATCGCGGCGCGCGCGGCCAGCATCCTCTGCCGCGCCTCCTTGCGCCAGGCCCGAACCTCCGGCCAGTTCATGCGGTGATCGCGATGGCATTGGCGCGGATCGCCGCGATGGCCTCCGCCATGATGCGCTCGACGATCGCGCCGGCGGGCTCGATCGCACGCACCCGCGCGACCCCGTCGCCGGAATAGAGCGCCATGGCTTCCAGGTCGCCGGTGGTGCGGCGCAACGGCGAGTTGGTGTCGAGGCGGTGGATCGGATTGCCGTCGTCATGACCGATGACCTCGCGCGGCATCTCATCCGGATCGTAACCCCAGAGCTTGTCGCCGGCGGCCTCGGTCTGGCTGTTCTTCAGGACCCGCACCGGCGCGCCCTTCGGCCAGTTGATCACGAAGAGATCAGTATGCACCGTCTCATCAGGCCCGGCCGCGACCAGGCGCTGCTTGTGATAGTCATGGGCGAAGGATTCGACGCTGGCGAGAAACGCGGTGCCGCAATGGATGCCGTCGGCGCCCAGCGCCAGGGCCGCCGCCAGGCCGCGGCCGTCGACGATGCCGCCGGAAGCGGCCACGGGGACGTCCACCGCGTCGGCGACTTCCGGCAGCAGCACCGACAGGCCGCGTCGGCCCCAGACATGGCCGCCGGCCTCGACGCCCTGCACGATGATCACATCGGCGCCGGCATCCTCGGCCTTCTTGGCGTCGGCAACCGAGCCCACCTGGTAGAGCACCAGGCAGCCGGCGCGCTTCGCCTTCGCGATGGCCGAGACGTCGACGTCCCAGAAGAAGCACATCGCCGGCACGCCGGCGTCGAAACAGGCGGCGAGTTCGTCCTCGAGCAGCTTGGGCTGGGTACAGGCGGGAATGAGGTTGACGCCGAAAGCCCGGTTGGTGCGCTGCCGGACCGCGGCGATCTCGCCCGCGATCAGCGCCGGGGATTCGCGGACCATGCCCAGGAGCCCGAACCCGCCGGCCTGCGAGACGGCGGCGGCGAGTTCGGCGCGGGCCGGCCCGCCCATCCCGGCGGAAATGATCGGATAACGGCAGCCCAGCCGCTCGGTCAGCGCGGTGGCGATGGTCTCCGTAGCCTCATTCATGGTGCCTGATCTCCTTTCGGCCGGGAACATAGTATCGCATTCCGATGTACGGGATAGCCTCGCCGCGTCTTCGAATAGTCCGTTTGCATTATTGAACCACACGCGGCCGCGCTGTGAAGTCCATGCGGGGACGGCCCGAATGGAGGCGAAGATGCATCTCTTGGCACGTTTACTCCTGATGTCGCTCCTGCTCGCATGGCCCGTGGGCGCGAGCTGGTCCGACGATGACCCACCCAAGCCGACGCAGGACGAGGTCCGCGCCAACACGCGGATGGCGATGGCGCCGGACCAGACCGAGCCGGCGCAACCGCCGCAACCGATCCACCCGCTCAGCAAGGCCGAGCGCAAGGCGCTCAAGGACGAGCATCGCGTCTACAGCGGCAAGGACTGGAAGGGCCTCACCCCCGAGCAGCGCGACGCCGTCATCCGCGGGCTCCGCGAACGCAACGCGCCCGGCTCGATCTTCCTGATCGATGTCCGGACTGGCGACATCTACAAGTTCGATCCGCTGCCGCCGACCGAGGACCGGAACAAGACCGAGGCGCAGCGGCTGTCGGAGACCTACGGGGTGCCGATCCGCTACTTCAACATGGAGACCGACCTCGTAGCCCTGCCGACCTCCGTCAGCAGCAGCGGCCCCGGGCAAAGCGATCGCAACAACCGTGACTACGCGCTGCGCGGCGTTTCGCTCAAGCTCTGACCGGCCGGGATCGCGGATACGTCACAGACTGGGGGATGCGGATGAAGTGCCGGGTATTGATACGGGCGATCGGTCTGGTCCTGGCCTTGATCGTTCTGCAGGGCAGTGCTTGCGACTACCGGGTCGTCGAATACCAGCGCCTCGGTCGGTCGGTCGAGATCGACCCGGCGACCGGCGACACCATCATCACCCAGTACTGGAGGCGCGGCGGCGAAACGACGGCGACGTTCAAGCGCATCAAGAAAGGGGATACCGACCGGCGCGGCGAGCCGCTGCCGCCGGTCGCAGCTGACTGAGTTCGGAGCCGGCCGATGGCACAGCGTAGAATATCCGGCTATTCGCAGCGCTCCCGCGCCCCATTGACAGGTCCCTGTCCAGAGGCTCAGG
>JAYSFH010000111.1:0-8043 GCA_041913405.1 Dongia sp.
CTTGTGTCGAATCTCACGCCGTCTTGGTCTGGTCTCCTCCGCTGGAGGAGACAGCATAAAAGCAGCGCGGCCTGAATGTTGCCCCTGTCTTCATGGTCGCGCGTCACCTCGCGCGATCTTGTTGCGGCGACGCTAACATGACCGGATTTCGCATGCAATGTTCATACAAATGCCGAGCCGAGGGGACCCGGTTCAGCCGATATAGGGGAGATCCGAGCCGCCGAAGCTCTTGCGGAACACCGCGAGGCGGTCGATGACCTTGGCCCGTGCGGTCCGCAGATGGGCCAGCGTCCGGGCTTCGACTTCCGCTGGATCGCTGCGCAGCATGGGGCGGACGATGTCCAGATGCTCGGCCATGAAGGGTTCGGTCGCGGGATAGGAGATCTGGGCGCCCAGCATGTGCTTCTGGGTGAAATGCAGGCAGCGGGTGCGTTTCAAGGCCTCCATGATCTCCTTGTTGCCGCAATAGCCAAGCATGGTGACGTGGAGGTCGTGCTCCATCGCGTCCATCTCGGCGGCGCTGACCTTGGGATAGGCGGCGAGCGCCGCCTCCAGCCGGGTTGCCATGCCGGCGAGAACATCGGACGGCACGCGGCCGATGCCGGCGGCCATGGCCTTGGGTTCCAGCAGCTCGCGCAGATCGTAGAGATCGCAGACCCGCTTCTCGTCCAGCGGCACCACGTACCAGCGCAGCCGCTCGTCCTTGGCGAGCAATCCGGTCGATTGCGCCTGGACCAGCACGTCATGGGCGACGGTGCGGCCGACCTTGTAATGGCGCGCGAGCTCGACCTCGTTGACCCGGAACTTGCCCAAGGCGGAGTGGAAGATCAGCGCGCGCTCGACGCTGTCGTAGATGCGCTGCCAGGCCCAGGTCCGCGGCAGTTCCGGATTGGCCTCGTCGAGGCCGAGCAGGCCGGCGGTCACCGGCACCCGCCGCGGCGCCTTGGCGGAGCCGACCACGAAGCCGCGCCCTTCGAAGCGCTGGATCACGCCGCGCTCGGAGAGATCGCTCAGTGCCTGCTTCACCGGGGTCCGGCTGGAGCCGAAGATCGCCGCCAGCGAGCCTTCCATCAGGATCGTGCCCGGCGCCAGGCGGCCGGCCTTGATGCTGTCATGCAGGATCGCCGCGATCTTGCGATAGACCGGCAGTTCTTCTTGTTCTTGCATCGGCTTCATCCGCGGCGGGCTCCAGATCCGGCAACGGCACCGCCGGAGGCTAGCCCAAATTTCGGACCAGAGCGAGGATCGCGGAGCGCGGTCCTATTCGGCCCCGGCCTATTTCGGCTGGGCCGCGAAGCGCTGGGCGTCCAGGTGGTGCAGCAGTTTCGTGCTCCGGCCCCGGACCTGGACGCAGAGCATGAGATTGTCGCCCGAAACCGCCAGCGATTTCTCGGCGCTCCGCGGCAGCGGCACGCCGACCTGGCGGCAATAGGCGATCATCGCCGCACCCAGCTTCTCGGCGGTGAATTCCCGCTCGTGCAGCGCCCCGCTGCTTTCGTCGCGGATCCCCAGGGTGACCGCGATGTCCGGCTCCGAGCGGACCGTGCAGCGCTCAAGCCGCCCGGGCGGCAGCGGCTGGCTGGCGGCGCCCGCCAGGTCTTTGATCGCCGCGATCAGGGCGTCCTTCGGAAAGGCGATGGTGCGAACCTCGGAAAGGGCCGGCAGCCCCAGTTCCGGGTTCGCATACCAGGTCTGTTCCTTGCTGGCGTTCACGGCCGGGCCGCCCCTTTCTTCGAACAGTTTTTAGATAAACTCGGCATTGTTTCGATTTGTTCTGTAATGATCATAGAAAAACAAGTATTCGTGGAAAAAATTATAGAATAGACCCCTTACCCAATCGTAAAACCGGGTTCCATGCAAATCCTTGCCCGAAAAGAATATTTTCCGAATTGCCGCGATTGGAATTCGAGCGCCCGCCAGCTAATAATGCGTCAGGAATCAGCTGGGCGGTGGGCGCAGACCAGCCTGATCAAGGGTTTGGGGAGAATCAGTCGATGCCGGCGCAGATTGGCCAGGTGACGGAAGTCACCGGCTCCAACATCAAAGCCTTGATGGATGCAGCCCAGCTCAGCGCGGCCCAGTCAGGGGCGGGCGGGGACCAGGGTGTCACCGTCGGCAGCATGGTCGAGGTCCAGAGCGGGACCGCCCGGGTCCTCGGCATCGTCTCCGCGATCCGCAGCGCCGGCGCCGACAAGGGCGCGGTCATGGACATCAGCCTGGTCGGCCAGTTCGTCTCCAATGCGAGTGGCGGCACCGACTTCAAGCGCGGCGTTGCGCGCTGGCCGTCGATCGGCTCACCGGTGGTGACTGTCGCCGAGGCCGATGCCGGTTCGGTGGTGAAAACCACTTCGACCAGCACCGTCCATATCGGCAAAGCCGAGTTCAACGGCACCCAGGACATCTATCTCGACGTCGACAACCTGCTGCGAACCCATTTCGCGATCTTCGGCTCATCCGGCTCGGGCAAGACCTCGACCACCTCGGTGATCCTGCGCGCGATCCTGGAGCGGCTGCCGAACGCGCATATGGTGCTGTTGGACCCGCACAACGAATATGAAGGCGCCTTCGCCGGCATGACCGAGCGCCTCACGCTGCAGACCTTGCGCCTGCCTTACTGGATGCTGCAGTTCAAGGAAATCTGCGCGGTCTTCAAGGTGCTGCCGGAATCCGACTACGCCTCGGAGGTGAAGATCCTGCGCGAGGCCGTGGTCCAGGCGAAGACGCTCTATGCCGGCATCGCCGCCGGCGGCGTGGCCAAGACCCCCGGCGCCGCGTCGGTCGGGACCTCGACCTCCAGCCTCAACCTGGACAGCCCGGTGCCGTTTCGCTTGAGCGACTTCCGCCGCATCATCAACGACATGATGGGCAAGCTCGACAATCCGGAAGCGATCCAGAGCTATCTCCGGGTGCTGAACCGGCTGGAAGAGCTCACCTCCGACGACCGCTACGGCTTCATGTTCGGCCCGCAATTCGTGCGCGACGTGATGGGCGAGGTGATCTGCCAGCTGACCCGCATCCCGGTCGAGGGCAAGCCGATCACCACCATCGACCTCTCCGACATCCCGGAGGAGATCGTGGACGTGGTGGTCTCGGTCGTGTTCCGCACCATCTTCTCCTTCGCGGTCTGGAGCGGCGAGGAAGGCGCGGTGCCGACCGTGCTGGTCTGCGAGGAAGCGCACCGCTATCTCTGGGACGACCGCAGCGGCAAGACCATCTCGCTCGCCGTGCATGCCGCCGGCCAGGTGGCGAAGGAAGGCCGCAAATACGGTGTCGGCCTCGGGGTCATCTCGCAACGTCCGTCCGAAGTCTCGCCCTCGATCGTGTCGCAATGCGGCACCATCATCACCTTGCGCCTCGGCAACGAGCGCGACCTCGCCTTCGTCAAGAACGCGCTGCCGGATTCGGCGGCGGGCCTGATGCAGGCGCTGCCGGCGCTGAACACCCGCGAGGCGATCGTGTTCGGCCAGGGCGTCGCCTTCCCCACGCGCCTCACGGTCAACGAGCTGCCGGCCTCGGCGCGGCCGCGGCAGAAGGTGAAATCCTTCATGGAGGCCTGGTCGAACGACACCACCGACACCGGCCTGGTCGCGCGCACCATCGAGCGCTGGCGCTCGCGCCTGCATCACATCCGCCGGGCCTGATCGCAGCGCATGGATCTGCGGCGGCGGATCTGGTCGGCGGTGATCGGCGCGCTCCTGGCGCTGGCGACACTGGCGCTGTTCTATCACTTCGCACAGACGCCGTGACAGCGGCGGTCCGCAAGGCAACGCGCGCCGACCTGCCGGCGATCGTCACCATGCTGGCCGACGACGTGCTCGGGCAGTCGCGCGAGGCGCCCGGCGATCCGGCCTATGCGGCGGCCTTCGCCGCGATGGAGCGGGATCCGAACCAGTTTCCGGCGGTGCTCGAGGACGGCGGCGCGGTCGTCGGCTATCTGCAGCTCACCTTCATTCCCGGCCTCTCGCTGAAGGGCATGCTGCGCGGCCAGATCGAGAGCGTGCGCGTCGCCTCATCCCACCGCGGGCGGGGTCTCGGCCATGTCATGCTGCAATGGGCGATCGCGGAGTGCCGGCGGCGCGGCTGCGGCGTGGTGCAGCTGGCGATGAACAAGTCCCGCGACGACACGCTGCGCTTCTACAAGTCGCTCGGCTTCGTCGCCAGCCACGAGGGCCTGAAGCTCAGCCTCTAGTCGCCCCGGCTCTTGCGCGGCTTGACGCGGCGTTCGACCAGCGGTACGTCGCCGAATTCCTTGTGCGCGACCTTCAGCACCTTGGGATCGATGATCGGCTCGCTCCACTTCATGCCCTTGTGCAGGGCATCGACGATGGCGCCGATCGCGGCGAGCCGGGCGGACGGCTTGTGGTCCGACTGGATGACGTGCCAGGGCGCGTCCTTGGTCGAGGTCTTGTCGAACATGTCCTCGATCGCCTTGACGTAGTCGTCCCACTTGTCGCGGTTGCGGAAGTCCTCGTAGGAGAGCTTCCAGCGCTTCAAGGGATCGCGCAGCCGGTCCTCGAAGCGCTTCAGCTGCTCATCCTTGGTGACGGAGAGGAACAGCTTGATGACGCGGAAACCCTCGTCGCCCAGCTGCCGCTCGAAGTCGTTGATCTCGCCATAGGCCCGCTTCCAGGCCTCCGGCTTGGCGAAGCCTTCGACTCTTTCCACCAGCACCCGCCCGTACCAGGAGCGGTCGAAGATCGCGAGCTGGCCCTTGGAGGGCATCCGGGTCCAGAAGCGCTGCAGGTAATGCTGCTTCTGCTCGATCGCATCGGGGGCGCCGATCGGCCAGACCTTGAGGCTCCGGGGATCGAGCGCCCAGGCGATGCGCCGGATCGTGCCGCCCTTGCCGGCGGCATCCATGCCCTCGAACACGATGACCGCGCGGTCGCCGGTGAAGAGATAGGCATGCTGCGCCCGCTCCAGCTTCTTCTGGAGCTCGGTGAGGCGCACGTCATAGATCGCCTCCTCCAGCTTCTCGAGGGGCTTCAGCTTGTCGAGACGGATCTTCTTGGCCATGGCGGTCTCCCCTTTCCGCCGAGGTTATCAGAAATTCAGCGCCTTGGCCTGCTTCACGCCGGGGAGGGCCTGGACCTCGTCGATCAGGTGGTTGGGCAGGGCGCCGTCGATCTCCACCAGGGCGATCGCGTCCTGGCCAGGCGCGGAGCGGCCGAGGGCGAAGGTCGCGATGTTGACCTTGTGGTCGCCGAGCAGCGTCCCCAGCCGGCCTATGAAGCCCGGCTTGTCCTCGTTGGTGACGTAGAGCATGTTCGGCCCGAGCTCGGCATCGATCTTGATGCCCTTGATCTCGACCACCCGCGGGCGCTGATCGGCGAACAGGGTGCCGGCGACGTCGCGGCGCCACTTCTCGCTCTCGACGCTCAGACGAATGAGCGTGTGGAAGTCGCCCTCGCGGTCGGTCTTCACCTCGGAGACCTCGATGTCGCGTTCCTTGGCGACCAGCGGCGCGTTGACCATGTTCACGGAATCGAGCTGGGGCTTCAGCAGTCCCTGCAGCAGGATCGCGGTCAGCGGCCGGGTATTGAGGCCGGCGACATGGCCTTCGTATTCGACGATCACCTTGCGGATGCCGGTCTCGGTCGCCTGGCCGGCGAAGGCGCCCAGCTGCTCGGCGAGCTTCATGTAAGGCCGGAGGCGCGGCGCTTCCTCGACCGTGACCGAGGCCATGTTGATCGCGTTGGTGACGGCGCCGTGCAGCAGGAAATCCGCCATCTGCTCGGCGACCTGCACCGCGACATTGAATTGCGCCTCGGTCGAGGAGGCGCCGAGATGCGGCGTGCAGACCACGTTCGGATGGTTGAACAGGATGTTGGTCTTGGCCGGCTCTTCCGAGAAGACGTCGAGGGCGGCGCCGGCAACCTGGCCGGAATCGAGTGCCGCCTTGAGGTCAGCCTCGACCACCAGGCCGCCGCGGGCGCAGTTGATCAGGCGCACGCCCGGCTTGCACTTGGCCAGCGCTTCGGCGTTGATGATACCGCGGGTCTGGTCGGTCAGCGGCGTGTGCAGGCTGATGAAGTCGGCGCGCTTCAGCAGGGTGTCGAGTTCGACCTTCTCGACGCCGAGATCGACGGCGCGCTCGGGTGAGAGGAAGGGATCGAAGGCGATTACCTTCATCTTCAGCCCCTGCGCCCGATCGGCGACGATCGAGCCGATGTTGCCGCAGCCGACGATGCCGAGCACCTTGGCGTAGAGCTCGACGCCGACGAAGCGCGATTTCTCCCACTTGCCGTCATGGGTGGTCCGGTCGGCCAAGGGGATGTGCCGGGCCAGCGCCATCATCATCGCCACCGAATGCTCGGCGGTGGTGATGTTGTTGCCGAAGGGCGTGTTCATCACGCAGATGCCGCGCGCGGTCGCCGCCTTGATGTCGATGTTGTCGACGCCGATGCCGGCGCGGCCGATCACCTTCAGGTTCTTGGCTGCAGCGATCACCTCGGCCGTGGCCTTGGTGGCCGAGCGCACGGCGAGGCCGTCGAAGCCGGCAATGATCTCGATCAGCTCCTTCGGTTTGAGGCCGGTCTTCACTTCGACATCGACGCCGCGATCCTGGAAGATCTGCACGGCTTCGGGGGCGAGCTCGTCGGCGATCAGGACTTTGGGCTTGCTCATGATCAGGCTGCCTTCGTAGGCCCAGTCCAGCCAGGGCAGCAGCGCCGCGATATCGGTGGCTTCCACGGTGGCGCCGCACCAGATCCTGAGGCCCGGCGGCGCGTCGCGATAGGCGCCGAGGTCGAAGCCGACGGCTTCGCCTTCGATCGCCGCGGCGAGCTGCTTGGCGACGTCCTGTTGTGCTTCGGAACCCAGCGCGCGGAACCAGGGGTCGACGATCTTCAGGCAGACGCTGGTGGTCGAGCGGGTCTTCGCATCCTCGGCCAGGAAGGCCGCCCAGGACGAGCGGGCGACCCAATCGGCGAGCACCGCGATGTTGGCCTCGGTACGGCCGATCAGCGCCTGCAAGCCGCCGATCCGCTCGGCCCAGGCGAGGGCATCGAGCTGGTCCTCGACGCAGAGCATCGAGGGCGTGTTGATGGTCTCGCCCTTGAAGATGCCTTCAGAGAGCTTGCCGCCGGCGGTCATGCGGAACACCTTCGGCAGCGGCCAGGCCGGCTTATGCGTGGTCAGGCGCTCCACGGCGCGGGGCGAGAGCGCGATCATGCCATGCGCCGCTTCGCCGCCCAGTACCTTCTGCCAGGACCAGGTCACGACATCGAGCTTCTGCCAGGGCAGTTCCATCGCGAAGGCGGCCGAGGTCGCGTCGCAGATGGTGAGGCCGCCGCGGTCGGCCGGGATCCAGTCGGTTGCCGGCAGCCGCACGCCTGAGGTGGTGCCGTTCCAGCAGAACACCAGGTCATGGGACCAGTCGATCGCCTTGAGATCGGGCAGGGCGCCATAGGGCGCTTCCAGCACCGTCGCGTTCAATTTGAGCTGGCCGGTGATGTCCTTGGCCCAGTCCTTGGAGAAGCTCTCGAAGGCGAGCACGGTGACCGGCTTCGGCCCCAGCAGCGACCAGAGCGCCATCTCCACCGCGCCGGTATCGGAACCGGGCACGATGCCGATGCGATAGTCGGCGGGCACGCCGAGAATCCTGCGCGAGCGATCGATGACCTCGGCGAGCTTTGCCTTGCCGGGCTTCGATCGGTGCGAGCGGCCGAGCGCCGCGTTTTCGAGGAGGGAGAGAGTCCAGCCCGGGCGCTTGGCGCAGGGCCCAGACGAAAAAAGCGGCCGTTGAGGCCGCCCGTCAGGACGTGTCATCGGCGTTCCTTCCAGAACGATGCGCTCCGTTGGGGGAGCGTGACCCGCCGCCGATATTGGGGAAATTCGCGCCGCTGTCAACGGGCTTCGTCGCGCGCGGAGATGTATGCAGCGTGTTGCTGCAAACTCCGCCGTCATCCCGGGACTTGGTCCCGGGATCCACGCCTCCTTTCTTCGAGCCCCAAGGCGTGGATCCCGGCGCCTAGCGCCGGGATGACGGAGTCACTTGGCCAGCGCCGCGACGATCTCCGCGCTGGAACGCACCAGCGCCAC
>JAYSFH010000111.1:8053-9510 GCA_041913405.1 Dongia sp.
AGCGTTTTCTCGATCGCGAAGGCGTGCAGGCCCGGGCCGACGCTGCTGCACGCATCTTCGGCCACGACGACGGTGTAGTTGTTCTGCCAAGCATCCCGAGCCGAGGACTCGACGCCGAAATTGGTGGCGATGCCGCCGAAGATCGTGTGGGTGATGCCGCGCCTGCGGAGCTGCAGGTCGAGTTCGGTGCCATGGAACGCGCTCCATTGGCGCTTGGTGATCCAGAGGTCCGGCGCTACGGCGGCGACCTCCGGCGCATAGTTCGAACAGTCCTTCGGCATGCCGCCGGGCGGGAGGATCATCGGCGTGTCGGTCAGGCCTTGTGGCCGGTCGGCGTAGTCCGCGGCGAAGGCGACACGCACATAGACCAGCAGCGCGCCCGCCTTGCGGCAGGCCTCGGCCAGCCTGACGGAAGTCGCGACGATATCCGCCGGCGTATGCGGCGAAAGATTGAAGCCGAGCGTGCCCTTCTGCACGTCAATCAGCACCAGAGCGGCCGTCTTCGGGTTGAGTGTCAGCATTCCGTCATGTTCCTCCGAGAGGCCAGCCGCCACACGATGTGAAGTTCGGGAGTCTCTGGAAACCGCCGAAGCGCGCGTCTGTCAACTGCCTTGTGCATGTGCTACGGATTCAGCCTGCAACTTGGCGGCGATCGGAAGGGTTTGATGTCACACATCGCGCTGATAGCTGTGAATGCGCTGGTTGCTATCGTGATCGGCATTGCCGGCATCGTGTTTGCGAGGCGCCTCGGCACTAGACTCGCGCAGCGTCTGCCCAACCGCAAGCTCGACCAGATGCTCGAACGCTCGGCGGCGGCCCAACGGAGCGAGAATACCGAGGTCATTCGCACCGCGGAACAGCCCACGCCGGATCGTTCAGTTTAATAAAGAATGCTGACGAAATAGAGAAACGGCCGGAGCGGCGCTGCTCCGGCCGTTCGTCACTCTTAGCTCAGTCGGGCTACTTCAGCTTCGCCGCGATCTTCGCGACATGCTCGCCCTGGAAGCGGGCCATGCCGAGTTCCTTTTCGCTGGGCTGGCGGCTGCCGTCGCCGCCGGCGATCGTCGTCGCGCCGTAAGGCGAGCCGCCCTTCACCTCTTCGACGCCCATCTGGTCCTGGCAGGCATAGGGCAGGCCGACGACCACCATGCCGTGGTGGAAGAGGACGGTGTGGAAGCTGGTGATGGTGGTCTCCTGGCCGCCATGCTGGGTGGCGCTGGAGGAGATCACGCTGCCGACCTTGCCGACCAGCGCGCCTTTCATCCAGAGGCCGCCGGTCATGTCGATGAAGGTCTTCATCTGCGCCGCCATGTTGCCGTAGCGGGTCGGGGTACCGAAGATGATCGCGTCGTAGTCCGCGAGCTCGTCGACGGTGGCGATCGGCGCCGCCTGGTCGAGCTTGAAATGCATCTGCTTGGCGATCTCGAGCGGCACGGTCTCCGGGACCCGCTTGACCA
>JAYSFH010000112.1:0-3684 GCA_041913405.1 Dongia sp.
GCGGCCGAACTGCGCGCCCGACGAAATCAGCAGCGAGGGCACGAAGACGATGTCGGTATGCGTGGCCTCGCTGAAGGTGCGGTGCGGCTCGAGGCGGACGCCGGTGCCGGTCATCAGCGGCGCGCGGGTCGCGGCCACGATCTCCGGGCAGAAGCGCGGCGTCTCGGTCTCGCCCATGACCCGGTTCCAGAGCGTGCCGACCGCCCAGAAGGCGTCGTGGATCCCGACCGCGACCCAGGGTTCGGCGTCCGGTGCGACGACGATCGAGACTTTGATTTGATTCCGCGAGATCTGGTTCATTTTGAGGTCCTTCCCAAGCTCAGTGTGCGGACTCTGGCAGGATCCGTCCGTGATGTTCATCACAACTGTGGGAAGTCTGGCAAGTCTCACCTCACCCGGTCCCATCCACCACTGTCGGCGTGAAGTCGATCGGCAGAGGTTGGCGCTGCCCGCCGCGTCCCGCGGCCGGCCTCAGGCCGACCCGGGCCCAAACCCGGACCGGCCTCACACAAGGAGCCACAAAATGCGTCGTTTCGTTATCGAGCGCGAGATTCCGCAGGTCGGGGCGCTGGACTGCATGCAGCTCAAGGCCGCCGCGGCCAAGTCGAACGAGGCCCTGGCCAAGCTGTCTCCGGACATCCAGTGGGAACATTCCTACGTCGTCGGCGACAAGACCTTCTGCATCTACCTGGCCAAGGACGAGGCGGTGATCCGGCGCCACGCCGAGATCAGCGGCTTCCCGGCCAACAAGATCACCGAGGTCCGCAACGTGATCGACCCGATGACCGCGAGCCGATGATGGGTTTGCAGCAGATGGCGGCGCCGGGGCTTCTGGTGCGCCGGCGCGCGGTAGCGGCACTGCGCGCCGCCGCCGCAGGCGCGGCCGGCTGGTTGCGCAGCGGCGATACGCTCCTGCTCTGGCTGGAGCGCTATCGGCAGCGTCGGGCGCTCGGGGCAATGAGCGATCACATGCTCAAGGACCTGGGGCTCTCGCGCAGCGATGCGGGCCGCGAGAGCGGAAAGCGGTTCTGGGAAGGTTGAGATCAGCCCTGCAGCTGGCGCATCAGCGCCGGCAGGTCGATCAGGCTCCAGCTTTCCCGGATCTGCCCGCCCGCGACGCGCCAGAAGGCCATGCAGCAGAGCTCGATCCTGCGCCCGATCGGCGGCACCCCGCGGAAGCTGCCTTGATGCGTGCCGCGCCAAGTGCCGCGCACCGCCACCAGGTCGCCTTCCGCCACCAGGTCCTCGATCGTCACGGTGAGATCGGGGAAGGCGGCACGCAAGGCGCGGGCCTGCGCCTTCACGCCTTCCGGACCGCTCGCCTCCGGGTTGGCGCGGTCGATGAAATCGGCCGCGACCTGGCGGTCGATCACCGAGGGGCGGTAGGCGTTGGCGACGGAATCGTAATGCGCCCGGATCAGCGCCTTGTTGGCTTCGGTCTGATTCATCGCTGTCCCCAGTAATGGCGATGAGATTCGTCGTGTCCGGCCGGGCGAAGGTTCGAAGCACGGCGGACGCTGCGATCTAAGTCCCTGCCGAAGTGATCCGCTATGATCCCGGTCACTGGCCGCACGCATCATGGGTCACTGGACAGCTTCCGGTCCCGCCGCTAGAGTGCGCGGGCCATGACCCAAACGCGCGCCCTTCCTGTCTCTCGATTTTGGTACCGCTGGTACAATCCGGCGGTTTAGGAAGCGCACGCACGTTGCTCAACCCGAAGCCGCCCGATCCCGAGGCGGCTTTCGCATTTCAGGCCAATCTCTTCCGGCCGAGAACTCCGAGAAACGCCAGGCAGATCGAGCGGTTTCCAAGCTTGGAGACCAGAGACATGCAACCGATCAAGACCCATGCTCGCGCCGGCGAGGCTGGCTTCGATTTCGACGTCGTGACCGACCTGCCGCTGCGGCCGTCGCGAAAGCCGGATCCGACGCCGGAGATCGCGCCGCCGCCCGCCGGCGCCGCGCGCGAGAAGATCGCGGCCGCTAAGGCGTGACCGGGCAAACGTGATTCAAGCGGAGACCGGCTGCGCCGCCGGCTCGGCCACGGTCGCGCGCCCATGCCAGCGCTGCATTGCACCGACGGCGCCGAAGATCAGCACCGCGCCGATGAAGCCGGCGTAGCAGTCGAGCGCGTAATGCCAGCCGAGATGCACGGCGCCGACCATGATCGCGACGAGATAGAGCGCCGCGGCCAGGCGCGGCACGCGCCCCAGCGGCCAGGCATAGAGCGCATAGAGCGCCGCCACCGCGACATGGATGCTGGGAAAGGCCGAGATCCCCGTGCCGACATGGGTCGCGCCCTGCACATAGGACTGCCAGAGATAGCGCTGGAACGAGATGGCGGAGAAATCGCCGTTCGGATCGACCTGCGTCAGGTAGGCGAACAGGCCGGCATAGTCGTTGTGCTTGGCGCCGCTGAACTCGAACCAGAAGGGTCCGGCGGACATGAACGCACCCGCCGCGATGTTGCCGAGCAGGATGAACACCAGGATGCAGCTGATCAGGAAGCGCGACCGGGCCGGCGAATCGGACCGGCACAGCGCGACGGCGAAGGGCACCGCGACCAGCAGCACGCCCCAGAAGGCGTAGGTCGACTCCAGCACGCGGGTCACGGCCGGGCTCTCGATATCGAGCCATTGCCAGGCATGCTGTCCGAAATGCAGCGCGCGCCCGATCTCCACGAAGGTCGAGTCGCAGGTGAAAGGGACGACCTCGTTCAGCAGGTTCTTGAGTGCCGTAAAGCCGGCCATGAAGAACGGCCAGGCGACCAGGAACGGCGCCGCCGCGACCAGGCGGTGCAGGAATTCGCGCGGAGTCCAGACGCGCGCGAAACACAGGAACGGCCGCGCGCTGCGCCCTGACCAGTGACGCACCCCGACGACCACCAGGACGATCGAGCAGCCAAGCAGATAACTGGAGATGAAGGCGGGCAGATACAAAGCCGGCCGGAAATCGCCGCCGCGCCCGAAGCCGAAGCAGAGCATCGCCGCCATCGCGGTATAGACGAGCATGAAGCCGGGAAGGGCGAGGTTCAGTCCGTCCCATCCACAACGTTGCGCAACGTCATGGCCCAACCGCGCAGCCTTCAGAACCAGAGAGCGGGGCCTGGAGCGACGGTTCGGGGCAGTCAATCGAAGAACGAAGCTCATTGTCGGATCGCGCAGCCAAGAGATGACAGAATTTCAGTGTGAATGATGATCGAGCCGGTACGCAACTGAAACTAATTACCTCAAATCCAATATACAGCTCCAGGTTGGTTATATTCCTGCCATTCCACAGATGATGGCAGCATTTTCCCAAGGCGGTACGCCGGGAGCGCACACGCGGTGATTCGCGTGATACGGCGAATCTGTCGAAGGCTTGGTTCAAGCGGCCAAAACACCCCGAACCTCATGATGAGAGCACGTCAGGGTAAAGGGTTGCTTAAAGCTTCGGACCTAGCCTGAAAGGACTTAGGACTAGGGCCGCGCCACCCGCTTTGCTATTTTGGCCCGGACACCGCCATCGCTGACTGGAATCCGATGAAGCTCATCGCCTTGTTCCGCCGATCACGCTTTCCCGTGCTTGGCGCCGCCATCGTTGCGCTGATCGCCGTCATCGCAGCCCAAAGCGGCGCGAGCGCCGCCGGCTTCGGCGCCGACGATCGCGTCTCACGCAGCCGCGAAAAGGGCACGCCCTACGGCGC
>JAYSFH010000112.1:3694-9504 GCA_041913405.1 Dongia sp.
TCCGCGTCGGTCACGTTGACCACCTGCGAGCGCGCGGCGGAGCCGAGCTCGGCACCGGCTTCCTGGTCTCGCCCTGTCATGTGATGACCGCCTACCACGTGGTCGCCGGCAAGGGGAAACTCTCCGCGGGCGACACCGCCACGTTCTATGTCGGCGAAGGCGATATCGGGCCCGACTACAATGGCGGCCGGCGCTATGCCGAAAGCGCGACGGCGCATCCCGTGGTCTGGGGGGATTTCATCGATGACGACGACGGGAACCTCGCCAAGCGCGTGAAGGCGGTGCAAGGAAACGGTTGGAACGACTGGGCGCTCCTGAAGCTCGATCGTTGTCTCGGCGACCCGGCGCAAGGCTGGGGCTATCTGAAGCTCGCGCCGCAATCGACGCGCGACCTGGCCCGTTCCGGTCTCACGCTTGACGCAATCGGCGTCGGCCTGCCGAAGGACAAGTCCGAGAAGAAGCTGACGGAAGATCCGGATTGCCGCGTCATCGGCCAGATGTCGGAATCGGGATGGCAGCATGATTGCCTGACCTTGCCCGGCAACTCCGGTGGTCCGATCCTGGAGCGGAGCGCGGAGGCGGCCGGTGTCTGGCCGCGCGTGCTTGGGATCAGTGTTTCCCTGATCCTGCTGGACGGCCTGGACACGGAGGCCGCCGAATCGGCGCTGGTCTCGGCCGACGATCCCAGCTACTTCAGCCTGCTCTCCAATGCGGTGCCGGTCTCTGCCTTCATCAACAAGGTGGCGCAGTACCTGCCGGACGACCCGGAGATCAGCGCCTATATCGCCCGCCAAAGTCGCGACACCGGCTACAGCCTGGTCGACGACATGGATTATGCCGCTTCGATTGCCGATCTGACCGCGGCGTTGAAGGCACGGCCGCAGGATGCGGAGCTCTATGTCCGCCGCGGCCTGTGGCTTGCGGCGGCGGACAAGACGGACGCAGCGATCGCCGATTTCAGCGCGGCGCTGGAACAGCAGCCGGGCTATCCGGCGGCGCTGCTGTCGCGCAGCGAGAGTCTTTCCGACCGTGACGACAACGCCAAGGGTGACCTCGAGAACGCGATCGGCGATCTCACTGCGCTGATCGACCGCTTCAAGGACTCGGCCGAGCTGATCATGAGCCGCGGCTACATCTACATGCGCGACCGCAAGTTCGATCTGGCCGCCGCGGACTTCACGGAATTCCTGCGGCTGCGGCCGGAAAGCAGCGCCGCTTTGCGCGCCCGCGCCGGCGCCTATTCCGATCTCAAGCAGTACAAGAAGGCTGCGCAGGATTACGACGAGGCGATCGAGCGCGACATAGCCGATAAGGACGCGGGCCTGCCGTTCTCCTACGTCGCGCGTGGCAACTTCCTTTCGCAGCTGGGCCAGGACAGCCAGGCCTTGGCCGACTTCGACCGCGCCATCGCGCTCTATCCTTCGGCGAGTTCCGCGCATAGCGGCCGCGCCTACGCCCTGCTGCAGCAGGGCGATTACAAGGGTGCGATCAAGAGCTTCGACCAGGCGGTGAAGTACGACGACAAGGCGTCCTATGCGCTCGGTGGCCGGGCCAGCGTCTATCAGGTGATCGGCGATCACGCGGCCTCGCTGCGCGACTATCAGCGCGCGGTGGAGCTTGATCCCAGCGAGCCCTTCATCAAGCTGCTCTACTTCGTCGAGCAGCTCCATGCCGGCCAGGCCGAGGCGGCAAAGCAGAACTTCGCCGCATTCGCCGCCGATCCGCGTTACGAGGATTGGCCGCGCACCCTGGCGCGATTCTTCATGGGAGAGATAGACGCCGCCGCGGTCGAGCGCGCCGCGGCCGAAGCCACGACCGATTTCGACAAGATGGCGCGCGCCTTCGATCGCGACTTCTATCTCGGCCAGGCCGCGCTGATCGCCGGCAACAATCCCGAAGCGGCGAAGCGCCTGGGGGCCGTGGTGGCGACCGGCGAGCGTCAGTACATGGAATACAACATCGCCGCGGCCGAGGTCGCCAAGCTGAAGGGCGTCGCCCAGACCGACACCCCGCCCGCAAACACCACGCAGAACTGAGCGAAGTCGTCATGCCCGGGCTCGACCCGGGCATCTCGTTTCGCGCGGCGTGAGATTGCCGGGCCAGGCCCGGCAATGACGATTCCCTTAGCCGCCTACAGCTTCGGCCGGTGCGCGTTGTCGCGGTACCAGCCGCCGAGCGCGGATTCGTAGGCCGTCGCCGCCTGGAACACGGTCGCATCCTCATAGGTGCGGCCGATGATCTGGATGCCGGTCGGAACGCCGTTCTTGGCGTGGCCCGAGGGCACCGCCAGCACCGGGCAGCGCGACAGGGTGTTGAACGGCGTGGTCATGCACCAGCCGAGCACCGGATTGAACTTCGAGACCTTGCCGTTGATCTTCAGCACTTCCGGCCCGGACATGAAATCCGCCTTCACCGCAGGCAGCGCCAAGGTCGGGCAGATGAAGGCGTCGTATTTCTCCATCATCGGGCCGAAGGTCTCGTACATCTTCGCCGCCCCCTCCATCGCGGCCAGGAAATCAGCGGCCTTGGATTTGACCGCGGCTTTCGCGAAGTCGAGCGCGTAGTAGGTCATGATCTTGCGGTGCTTCTTCGCCAGCTTGGCGAGCGAGCTCCCGAACAGATGGTCGAGATGCGCGACCCCGGTCTCCAGCGCCCAGGGCCCCCAGCCGAGCTTGACCTCTTCGACCGTGGCGCCGAGGCTCTTGAAGACCTCGAGCGCCGCCTCGGTGTTGGCGACGACTTCCTTGTCGACCTCGAAACAGTCGAGATCCATCGAATAGGCGATCTTCCAGCCCTTGATCGGCTTATAGTCGGTGGGGAGCGTCAGCTTCGGCTTCAGGCTGGCGATGTCGGTCGGCGAGGGTCCGCAGATCACGTTCTGCAGCAGGATCGCATCTGCCACCGAGCGGGTCATCGGCCCGGTATGGCAATAGGGATCGAGGTTGAACGGCGCGTCGTCGGCGTTGCGGCCATAGGGCGGCTTGTAGCCGACCACGCCGGTGGCCGAGGCGGGTATCCGGATCGAGCCGCCGATATCCGAGCCCATGGCCAGCGTGGTGGCGCCGGCGGCCAGCGCGGAACCGGAGCCGCCCGAGGAGCCACCCGGTGTGAACTTCGGGTTCCAGGGGTTGCGGGTGATGCCCCAGGCCTTGGAATGCGTCACCGAGCAGCAGGAGAATTCCGGCGTCGCGGTGCGGCCGAGCACGATCGCCCCGGCCTTGAGGATCCGCTCGTTGTTGACTGAGCTCTTCTCCGGGATCGTGTCCTTGGTGATCAGCGAGCCGAACGAGGTCGGCTTGCCGGCGATGTAGCTCTCGTCCTTGATCGCGATCGGCAGGCCTTCCAGCGTGCCGGTCTTGCCGCCCTTGGCGTATTTCGCCTCGGCCTTCTTCGCGAGGTCCATCGCCTCGTCGAAATGCATGTAGGTATAGGGCTTGAGCTTCGGCTGCACCTGCTCGGCCCGGTCGATCACCGCCTGCATCAACTCGACCGGCGACAGCTTCTTGGCCTTGAACCGCTTCAAAGCCTCGGTCGCCGTCAGATAGCAGAGTTCCTGGTCCGCCATGATCTCTCCCCTGTCTCTCTAGATTTGCGGCCGCGTCCTGGCCGAATTGTACCACCCGCCGAGCGCGGCTTCGTAGGCGATGCCCGCCTGGAACACATCGGCGTCGCTGTAGGAGCGGCCGACGATCTGGATCCCCGTCGGCACCCCGTTCGCGGCATGGCCCGACGGCACCGCCAGCACCGGGCAGCGCGACAGCGTGTTGAAGGCCGGCGTCATCACCCAGGCCAGATCGGTCGGCAGCTTGGTGAGCTTGCCATTGACCCGGATCCTGTCGCGCGACAGCTTGAAGTCGGCCCTCACCGCCGGCAGTGCGGTGGTTGGGCAGATGAAGGCGTCGTATTTCTCCATCATCGGCCCGAAGGTCGCATACATCTTCGCGGCACCCTCCATCGAGGCCAGGAAGGTCGAGGCCTTGGACTTCCGTCCGAACTCCGCCAGCTCGATCGCGTATTCGCACATCAGCTTGCGATGCTTCTTCAGCTGATGCTCGGCGAGATAGGTGCCGAACAGATGCCAGAGGTGCCCGGTCGCGGTGTGCAGCGCATCGATCCCCCAGCCGAGATCGACTTCCTCGACCGTGGCGCCGAGGCTCCTGAACACGTCGAGCGCCGCCTTGGTATTGGCGACCACGTCCTTGTCGACCTCGTAGAAGCCGAGGTCCATCGAATAGGCGATCTTCCAGCCCTTGATCGGCTTGTAGGTCGTCGGCAGGGTCAGCTTCGGTCGGAGGCTCGCGATATCCGTCGGGGAAGGCCCGCAGATCACGTTCTGCAGCAGGATCGCGTCGGCAACCGACCGCGTCATCGGCCCGGTATGGCAATAGGGGTCGAGGTTGAACGGCGCATCATCGGGATTGCGGCCATAGGGCGGCTTGTAGCCGACCACCCCGCAAGCCGAGGCCGGGATCCGGATCGAGCCGCCGATATCCGAGCCCATGGCGAGCAGCGAGGTGCCGGCGGCGAGCGTCGCACCGGAACCGCCCGACGAACCGCCGGTGGTGAACTTCGGGTTCCACGGATTGCGGGTGACGCCCCAGAGCTTGGTGTTGGTATAGGTGGCGCAGGAGAATTCCGGCGTCGCGGTGCGCGCATGCACGATGCCGCCCGCGCGCAGGATCCGCTCGTTGTTCGGCGAGGTCACGTCGGGCACGAAATCCCTGGTGATCAGCGAGCCGAAGGAGGTGGGCTTGCCCTTGATGAAGCTCTCGTCCTTGATGCCGATCGGCAGGCCTTCCAGGGCGCCGGTCCTGGCGCCCTTGGCGTATTTCGCTTCCGCCTTCTTCGCGAGGTCCAGCGCTTCGTCGAAATGGGTGAAGGTGAAGGGCTTCAGCTTCGACTGGATCTTCTCGGCCCGCGCGATCACCGCGGACATCAACTCGACCGGGGAAAGCTTCTTCGCCTTGAACAGCTTCAGCGCATCGGTCGCGGTGAGATAGCAGAGATCGACATCACGCATGATTTCCCCGAGGTTGATTCCTGCGTTGACCTGGCCGAAGGCGCAAAAAAGGGGCCCGGGATCACCGGGCCCCTTTTGCCGAATGGGCTTACTTCTTCAGGTTGGTCCACATCTTGTTGTAGATCTCGACCACCTCGGGCGGGCAGGGCGGCACGAACTCGCTGCTGGTGCCGGCCGGCGGGTTGATTTCCGGCGCGTCGCCGAACTCCGGCGGCAGGAACTTGTGGCTGCCCATGATGCCGTTGTCATACTTCGCGAAGTCGGAGATCAGCGCGGCGTTCTCCGGATCCATGATGAAGTTCTGGAACAGCTTGGCGTTCTCGACGTTCTTGGCGCCCTTCAGCACCGCGACGTTGTCCATCCAGCCTTCCATGACTTCCTTGGTCATGGCGAACTTCACGGTCGGAACCGCGATCCGCATGCGATAGGCGGCGCCGTTCCAGGTCTGGGTCACCACCACGTCACCCGAGGTCATCTTGGTGATGGTGTCGTAGCTAAAGGTCTTCCAGTTCGGCTTGGCGGCCTGCAGGATGTCGTTGACCTTCTTCAGGTCGGCCTTGTCGGCCGAGCAGCGCGGCACGTTGGCGAAGCGCTCGGCGGCGTGGATGAGCGAGTTCATGTCATCCAGCACGTTGATCTTGCCCTTGAGCTCCTCGGGCGGGTCGAACAGCAGGCCGATCGAATCCATCGGTCCCTTGTACTTCGCGGTGTCGACCGCATAGGTGGTCAGGCCGAACTGCCAGGGCACCGAATAGTGCCGGCCGTCATCCCAGTAGACGTTGACGAACTT